>NZ_KV825183.1:0-5870 GCF_001816085.1 Micrococcus sp. HMSC31B01 | reverse complement strand
GCCCACCTCGTGCTCGCCTCCCGCGCCGGCTCGCTGCGCCGCGATGCCGCCGTCGACCGCACCCTCGTGGACGCGGTGCGGGCCGGCTGTGCCGACCCGGACCCGGAGGTCCGCGCGTCGGCCGCGTCCGCACTGGGTGCCCTCGCCCGCCCCGAGGACCTCGAGTCCGCCCTGCCCGTGCTCACCGGCATGGTGATGGACGTGGACGCGGACCTGGCCGCGGCCGCCGAGCTGGCCCTCGAGCAGCTCGCGATCCGCCTGGACCGGCCCGGCCTGCGGGTCAGCCTCGAGGGCTGAGGCGACGCCCGTGCAGTGCCCCCACTTCGATGTCGGCGAGTGCCGTTCCTGCCCGCTGATGGGCGTGCCGTACGCCCGGCAGCTCGCGGACAAGCAGGCCGCGGTCCTGGCCGCGCTGGCGGACGCGCTCGATGCGGACACGGTCGTGGCTGAGCCGTTCGCCTCCGCGGAGGCGGGGTTCCGGAACAAGGCGAAGCTCGTGGTGACGGGGTCGGCGGCGGCGCCGCGGCTGGGCATCCTGGACCCGCGCCAGCACCCCCGCCATCACGACGGCGCCGGCGTGGACCTGCGCGACTGCGGCCTGTACGAGGCCGGCATGGAAGGCGTGTTCGACGCGTGCGCGGCGGCGGTGACGGCGGCCGGGCTGGAGCCCTACGACGTCGCCGCCCGCACGGGCGAGCTGAAGAACGTGATCGTGACGCTCTCCCCCGACCGGGAGGCGATGGTCCGGTTCGTGCTGCGCTCCGCCGACCGGCTGGACGCGCTGCGCGCGGCGGTGCCGGGGCTGCTGGACGACCTCGCGGCGCGCGGGACACCCGCCGCCGTGGTGAGCGCGAACCTGCTGCCGGAGCACGTGGCCCTGCCCGAGGGCGACGAGGAGATCGTGCTCGCCGGCGGGCCGACGCTCACCATGCGGCTCAACAGGGTGGGCCTGCGGCTGCGCCCGCAGGGGTTCTTCCAGACGAACACCGCGGTGACCGAGGGGCTGTACGCGACGGCGGCGGCGTGGGTCGCCGAGGCCGGCCTGCCGGCGTCGGCGTGGGACCTGTACTGCGGGGTGGGCGGGTTCGCGTTCCACCTGGCCCGGGCCGGCGTGCGCGACGTGTGGGGCATGGAGTCCTCCGCCGAGGCGGTGGCCGCGGCCCGGGAGACGGCCGCGGAGCTCGGCCTGGCCGACCGGGCGCGCTTCTCCGCCGGCGACGCCACCTCCGCGCTTTCGTTCGAGAAACGGCGGGCTCCGGAGGCGCTTTCGTTCAAGAAACGGCGGCCCCGCCCGGACGCCGTCGTCGTGAATCCGCCCCGGCGGGGCATCGGCGCCGAGCTGGCGGACGCGCTGGAGGACTCGGGTGTGCCCACCGTCCTGTACTCCAGCTGCAACCCGGCGACGCTCGCGCAGGACCTGGCCCGGATGCCGAGCTATCGGGTGGCGCGGGTGCAGGTGTTCGACATGTTCCCCCAGACCCGGCACGCGGAGGTGCTCACGCTGCTGACCCGGCGGTGACGGAAGCCGGGGCGCGTCACCGCGGGCTCCCCGCCCGACGGTTCCGCTTCTTCAACTCGACGAAGACCTGCAGCAGCGTCAGAGCCGACGGCGCGAGCGCGGGTTGCGTGAGCACGAGCGGTTGCGCACGGGTCAACCCGCCACCCTGCAACGGCCGTCCCGAGTCCCACCGGTTGGCCTTGCGCAGACCACCCTCGTTCCACAGCCGCTCGTCCACCTTGAGCGCCACCTTCATCGTGTGCTCCGACTCTGGCGCCACAGCACGGACTTCCTTCACGTCCGCCCAGTCCACGGACCAGTCCCGCGTCCACACCCGTCGCTCATCGAACGTGACATGCCGAGGCCGGAACAGACCCATCGTCGCGGCGGGAAGCACCGCCAACGCCAGCGCCAACCCGATGAACGACGCCACACGCCACACCCCGAACCCGGCCGAGACATCCTCCGGCGGCCGGAAGATCACCCACACGAACACCGCGATGCACACCACGACGATCAGCCACAGGAGCAACCACCGCGCCGGACGCACCCGCGCCTGCACCGGCAGACTCGCCAGGATCTCCTCCCGCGTCGCCTTCTTCCGCAACCGCGTCGGCTTCGCATCCATCACTTGCTCATCATCCAGTTCATGAGCCCTTCGCCCCCCGGCCATCTCCGCCGAGTGTGTCCTGCTCGTTCCCGGGCCACGCTTCCGGCGCGCGGGGGCACACGTCCGCCCCGTCGGCACGACCCTATTCCCGGAACCCACCGCGCCGCAGCGACATCACCGCAGCTGAGAACCGCTGTGATGTCGCTGCGGTGCGGTCGGCCGGAACGACGGCGCGCTCGCTGCGGTGAACATCGCCGCGGCACTCCCCGTGCGGCCCCACTTCCCCGCCCGTAGGCTGGTTCCCATGTCGCAGACGCTCACCCCCGCCGCTCCGCAGGACCTGAACGCCCGCCGTCACCGGCTCCGCCGCTACCGCGCCGTCATCTTCGACATGGACGGGGTCATCACGGACACCGCCGGCGTGCACGCGCAGGCGTGGAAGGAGCTCTTCGACGGGGCGCTGCCCGCCGTGGGCGCGCTGCCCGCCAACGCCGCCGTCGTCGCCGCGGACCCGGACGTGCTGCGTCCCTTCGACGCCGCCGCCGACTACCTGCACCACGTGGACGGACGCCCCCGCGAGGACGGGGTCCGCACGTTCTTCGCCTCCCGCGGCCTGCACGTCCCGGAGGCCGACGCCCCCGAGGCGGACGCGGCCCCGGAGCTGACGGTCCTCGCCCTCGCCGAGCGCAAGCAGGGCTACTTCGAGCAGGTCCTCGAACGCGACGGCGTCCGCGTGTTCCCGGAGGCCCAGGACCTGCTCGAGCGGCTGCGGGCCAAGGGCGTGCCGGTCGCACTGGTCACCAGCTCCAAGAACTCCCGCGCCGTGCTCACGGCCGGCGGCGTGCTGGACTTCTTCCCCGTGATCGTGGACGGGAACACCGCCCTCGAGCGCGGGCTGCCGGGCAAGCCGGACCCGGCGATGTTCTGGGAGGCCGCCCGGGAGCTGGGCGTCGACGTCGCGGACGCGATGGTCCTCGAGGACGCCGTCTCCGGTGTGAAGGCCGCCGCGGACGGCCGCTTCGGCCTCGTGATCGGCGTGGACCGCGAGCCCGATCTCGGCAAGGGCCGGCTCAAGGAGGCCGGCGCCCACCTGGTGGTCCAGGACTACGGGACCCTGCATCTGGAGGACCGCACCACCACCCCGTTCGACCCCGCGTGGGTGCTGCGCTGGGACCGCTTCGACCCGGCCTCCGAGGGCACACGCGAGGTGCTGTGCACCCTGGCCAACGGGTACTGGGGCACCCGCGGCGCTGTGCCCGGCACGCGCATCTCCTCCGTCCACTACCCCGGCACCTACATGGCCGGGGTGTTCAACCGGCTGACCTCGATGGTCCAGGGCCGGGTCGTGGAGACCGAGCACATGGTCAACATCCAGGACTGGACCCCGCTCGTGGTGACCCCGCGCCACGGCCGCCCGCTGCTGCCGGGCGAGGAGAACCTCGTGGAGTACGGCCAGGAGATGGACCTGCGCCGCGGCGTGCTCTCCCGCACCATGACCTTCGAGGACGAGCAGGGCCGGCGCACCACGGTCCACACCCGGCAGTTCACCTCGCTGGCCAACCGGCACCTCGCCGCGATCGAGCTGACCGTGGTGGCGGAGAACTGGTCCGGGGACCTCACGGTGCGCTCGAAGATCGAGGGCCGCGTGGCCAACCTCAACGTCTCCGACGACCGCACCCTCGCCAACCAGCACCTCGAGCCGGTCCAGGCCCGGGAGATCGACGGCGAGACCGTCCTGCTCGAGACCGCCACCAACCAGTCCGGCATCCACGTGGCCGTGGCCACCCGCACCCGCCAGGTGGCGCCGGTGGGCCACCACGAGCCCATCCGCCGCCCCGTGGACGGCTCGGACCTGGTGGTCGGCCAGGACATCCTCCTCCACGTGGACGAGGGCGTGCCGCTCGTGCTGGAGAAGATCGCCGCCGTCGCCACGAGCCACGACCACGCCAACGCCTCCGTGTGGGAGTCGGCGGTGAAGGACGTCCAGCGCGCCCAGAACTTCCGCAACCTGCTGACCCTGCACGAGCAGCGCTGGGGCACCAACTGGGACCGGTTCTCCGTGCGCATCGACCTGGCCGAGCCGTACCGGCATCAGCGCCGCTCCACGGCGGCGGAGGCCGGCGGCGAATACGCGCCGCCCGTCGTCGACGCCGGCCACTCGGCCCCGGTGGGGTCCGCGGTCCCGATGGGCAAGGACGGCGCGTCGCTGCGCCAGCAGCTCGCCCTGAACCTGCACACGTTCCACGTGCTCCAGACGGCCTACGGCCGCCGCCGGGACCTGGACGCCTCCGTGGGGGCACGCGGCCTGCACGGCGAGGGCTACCGCGGCCACATCTTCTGGGACGAGATCTACGTCTACCCGATGCTCACGCTGCGCCGCCCCGAGATCACCCGGGGCCTGCTGATGTACCGCTACCGGCGTCTCAACGAGGCCCGCGCCAACGCCCAGGCCGAGGGCTGGGCCGGTGCCATGTACCCGTGGCAGTCCGGGGCGGACGGCTCCGAGGAGACGCCCACCGAGCTGTGGAACCCGCGCTCGCGCATGTGGATGCCGGACAACTCCCACAACCAGCGGCACGTCTCCCTGGACATCGCCTACTCGGTGCTGCGGTACATCGAGATCACGAAGGACACGTCCTTCATCTCGGACTACGGCGCGGAGATGCTCGTGGAGATCTCCCGGTTCTTCATGTCCATGACCCTGCACAACGCCGTCACGGACCGCTACGAGATCCACGGCGTCATGGGCCCGGACGAGTTCCACGACGGCTATCCCGAGACCCCCGGCTCCGGCCTGCGCAACAACGCGTACACGAACGTGCTGACCTCGTGGGTGCTCGCGGAGACCGCCCGCCTGGTCCGCTGGCTGGACACGATCGACGACGGCCTGCCCGAGCTCATGGAGATCTCCGAGGAGGAGATCGAGCGCTGGGAGGAGGTCAGCACCCGCCTGACCGTGCCGTTCTTCGAGGAGGGCGAGGAGGCCGGCATCCTCGCCCAGTTCGAGGGCTACCAGGACCTGCTCGAGTTCGACTGGGAGGCCTACCGCGCCAAGTACGGGAACATCGGCCGCATGGACCTGATCCTGCAGGCCGAGGGCGACGCCACCAACCGGTACAAGCTCTCCAAGCAGGCCGACACCCTCATGCTCGGCTACCTGTTCTCCTCCGAGGAGCTGGACCGGATCCTGCGCCGCATGGGCTACGAGCTGCCGCAGGAGGCGTTCGAGCGGATGGTCACGTACTACGAGGCCCGCTCGACGCACGGTTCCACGCTCTCCCGCCTGGTGCACGCGTGGGTGGCGGCCCGCACGGACCCGGACCGGTCCTGGGACCTGTTCACGGAGGCCCTCGAGTCGGACCTCTCGGACACGCAGGGCGGCACCACCAAGGAGGGCATCCACCTGGGCCTGATGGCGGGCACCGTGGACACGGTGATCCGCTGCTACGCGGGCCTCGAGACGCGCGACGACGTCGTCCGGCTGCACCCCCGCATGCCCGCCCAGCTGCCCGGCGCCCGCTTCACCATCCGGTTCCGCCAGCAGCCCGTGGTCATCCACATGACCCAGCGGGAGGTGACGGTGGCCGCGGGCGAGGGCATGTGGCACGACGTGCCGATGATCATCGCCGGCCGCGAGCACACCCTCTCCCCCGGCGAGAAGCTGACGGTCCCGCTGGACTGAGGGCCGCCGTCGTCGGCCACCCCACCCCGTCCCTTTGGGGGCGAAAGTGGGCGGTATCCCGCGCGGATACCGCCCACTTT
>NZ_KV825182.1:0-7095 GCF_001816085.1 Micrococcus sp. HMSC31B01 | reverse complement strand
CAGCCGAGCCACGGCCCGCTGGCCAGGGCGTCGCGTCCCCGCCGGGCGACGTCGAGGGCCAGCCGCTCCGCGAGCAGCCGCCGCCCGTGGACGCGGTCCGCCAGCAGCGCGGCGAAGGCCGCGAGCACGAAGAACGAGAGGAAGATGTCCAGCAGCCCGATGCGGGACATCACCAGGTGGTGGCCCTCCACGGCCAGCAGCAGCCCGGCGACCGCGCCCAGGGACACCGAGCGCAGCAGGTGCTGCGTGGCGAGGGCGACCAGCAGGACGGACAGCGTGCCGGCCACCGCGGCGCTGAACCGCCAGCCCACCCCGTTGTCCGGGCCGAACGCGAGCATGCCCAGGCCGATCAGCCACTTGCCCAGCGGCGGGTGCACCACGTAGGCGGCCCCCTCGAGCGGCTCCGCCTCGCCGCGCGCGAACGCGTCGTTGACGTCCTCGTCCCACCGCCGCTCGTAGCCGGACTCCAGGAGGGAGTAGGCGTCCTTGGGGTAGTAGGTCTCGTCGAAGATCAGCTGGTCCGGGTGGGCCAGGTTCGTGAACCGCAGGACGCCGCCGATCGCCGTGACCAGCAGCGGCAGGATCCAGTGCCACCGCGTCAGGGGCGCCGCACTCACCCCGAGGCGGGCGCGCAGGGCGGCGACGCCGAAGGGGCCGTCGTCGACCGCGACGGCGGCGGGGCGGGAGGCGAGGGCGGTGGCGGGCACGGGCTCCATGCTAGGGGGGCGGGTGGACGGCGAGACGTGCACGGTGACCGGGGCCGTAGGCTCGGGGCAGCCGTCCGTCCGTCGAAAGGTCGTCCCATGCCCGAGGGCCGCATCGTCCTGGCCGCCACCCCCATCGGCAACCTCGGGGACGCGTCCGCGCGCCTGCGTGAGCTGCTGGCGGAGGCGGACGTGATCGCCGCCGAGGACACCCGGACCGCGCGGCGCCTGTGCGCCGGACTGGGCGTCACCCCGACGGGCAGGGTGGTGGCCCATCACGAGCACAACGAGGCGGCCTCCACCCAGGGGCTGCTGGACCAGGTGCGGGGCGGTGCCACGGTGGCGGTGGTCTCGGACGCGGGCATGCCCACGGTCTCGGACCCGGGGTACCGGCTCGTGGCGGCCGCGGTGTCCGCAGGGGTGCCCGTGACCTGCGCGCCCGGCCCCTCCGCCGTGACCACCGCGCTCGCCCTCTCCGGCCTGCCGACGGTCCGGTTCGCCTTCGACGGCTTCGTCCCCCGCAAGGACGGGGACCGACGGCGATGGCTCACCTCCCTGCTGACCGAGGCCCGCACGGTGGTCGCCTTCGAGTCGCCGCAGCGTCTGGCGGACGCGCTGGCCGTCGTCGTGGAGGTCCTCGGTGCGGAGCGGCCGGTGTGCGTGGCCCGCGAGCTCACCAAGCTGCACGAGGAGGTGGTGCGCGGCACCGCGGCCGAGGTGCATGCCTGGGCTGCGGAGCGGCACGCAGGGGAGGGGATCCGCGGGGAGATCGTGCTGGTGATCGGGCCGGCCGCGCCCGGCGCCGAGGGCGAGGCGTCCGAGGCGGACGCCGTCGCCGAGGTGGCGGTGCTGGTGGAGTCCGGCACCCGGCTCAAGGAGGCCGTGGCCGCGGTGGCCGGAGCCCATGGGATGCGGAGCCGGGAGCTCTACCAGGCGGTGCTCGCGGCCCGGAGCTGACACGTCCCCGGCTACACAGATGCTCATGCGCGGGGGCGCGGCCCCGGGGCCTGGCTAGGATCAGCCGTGGAGCCGCTGCCGACCGCCGCCGGACGGCGTCGGAATACCCGTGGCCGTCCACCCGTTCCCCTGAGGGACGCGGGGCGTGCCGCCTCCGACCACCGACCCCGAAAGAGGTGCATCATGACCGTGACCGCTGAGCGCGAGAAGGCGCTGCTGGAGTCCGTCCCCACCGGCCTGCTGATCGACGGCGAGTGGCGCGATGCCTCCTCCGGCAAGACCTTCGACGTGAAGGACCCGGCCACCGGCAAGGTCATCGCGAGCCTGCAGGACGCGAACTCCGACGACGCCCTGGCCGCCTTCGACGCCGCCTGCGCCGCGCAGGCCGACTGGGCCCGCACCCCGGCCAAGGAGCGCGCCGACATCCTGCGCCGCGCCTACGACCTGATCAACGAGCGCGCCGAGGACTTCGCGCTGCTGATGACCCTCGAGATGGGCAAGCCGCTCGCCGAGGCCCGCGGCGAGGTCACGTACGGCAACGGCTTCCTGCGCTGGTTCTCCGAGGAGGCCGGCCGCCACTACGGCCGCACCCTGACCGTGCCGGAGGGCACGCTGCGCATGCAGGTGCACCATCGCCCGGTGGGCCCGTGCCTGCTGATCACCCCGTGGAACTTCCCGCTGGCCATGGCCACCCGCAAGGTGGGCCCCGCCGTCGCCGCTGGCTGCACCATGGTCCTCAAGGCCGCCAAGCTGACCCCGCTGACCACCCAGCTGTTCGCGCAGGTGATGCAGGAGGCCGGCCTGCCCAAGGGCGTGCTCAACGTCGTCGCGGGCTCCTCCGCCTCGTCGATCTCCAGCCCGATCCTGCAGGACCGGCGGCTGCGCAAGGTGTCCTTCACCGGTTCCACGCCGGTCGGTGTGCGCCTCATGAAGGACGCGGCGGACAACGTGCTGCGCACCTCCATGGAGCTCGGCGGCAACGCCCCGCTCATCGTCTTCGAGGACGCGGACCTGGACGCCGCCGTCGAGGGCGCCTTCGCCGCGAAGATGCGCAACATGGGCGAGGCCTGCACCGCCGCCAACCGCTTCCTCGTGCACGAGGACGTGGCCGAGGAGTTCACGCAGAAGTTCGTGGCCAAGCTCGAGGCGCTCAAGCCCCTGCGCGGCACCGACCCGGAGTCCACCCTCGGCCCGATCGTGGACGAGGGCGCGCGCGACGACATCGACCAGCTCGTCCAGGACGCCGTGGCGGCCGGCGGCGAGGTGCTCACCGGCGGCCACAAGATCGAGGGCGACGGCTACTTCTACGCGCCGACCGCGATCAAGGTGGAGAAGGGCAACCCGATCCTCCAGCAGGAGATCTTCGGCCCCGTGGCCCCGATCGTGACCTTCTCCTCCGAGGAGGAGGCCATCGAGATGGCCAACGACACCGAGTACGGCCTCGCCTCCTACGTGTTCACCAAGGATCAGGCCCGGATGTACCGCGTGGCCGAGAGCATCGAGTTCGGCCTCATGGGCTACAACGTGGGCGTCATCTCCAACCCGGCCGCGCCGTTCGGCGGCGTGAAGCAGTCGGGCCTGGGCCGCGAGGGCGGCGCCGAGGGCATCGAGGAGTACACCTCGGTGCAGTACATCGGCATCGCCGACCCGTGGGCGGCCACGAAGGCCTGACCTCTCCGCCGATCCGTGCCCTCCGGGGGCGGTATCGGGTGGTATCCGACGTGGATACCACCCGATACCGCCCCCGAGGCGTGTCGGGGGGGCCGGGCTCGGCTCCCTAGAGTGGGGTGTATGGCCCACGCATCCGAGACCCCGCTCGCCTACCGCGCCCCCGCCCCGCAGCCGGACGACGACGGCGGCCCGCGCCGGGACGCCCACGAGGAGAAGTCGGGACGTCGGCGGCGCCTCGAGTACCCGCCCGCACCCGAGCCGCTGCCGGCGCCCGTCGTGGACAACCACACGCACCTCGACTTCCGCGACGGCCTGGTCCGCGTGGACGTCCACCAGGCGATGGACGCGGCGGAGGCCGTGGGCGTGGTCGGTGCGGTCCAGGTGGGCTGCGACGTCGCCTCGGCCCGGTTCACGATCGCGGCGATCGAGGCCGAGCCCCGCCTGCTCGGCGCCGTGGCGCTGCACCCCAACGACGCGGCCCGCCTGGCCGAGCGCGGCGAGTTCGAGGAGGCGTTCGCGCAGATCGCGGAGCTCGCCCGCCACCCCCGCGTGCGCGCCGTCGGCGAGACGGGCCTCGACTACTTCCGGACGCAGGACGAGGCCGGCCACGCCGCGCAGCAGGAGTCCTTCCGCCGGCACATCCGACTCGCCCGCGAACTCGGCACGGCCCTGCAGATCCACGATCGGGACGCGCACGACGACGTCGTCCGGATCCTGCTCGAGGAGGCGGCCGACGGCGGGCTGCCCCCGCACGTGGTGTTCCACTGCTTCTCCGGCGGGCCCGATCTGGCCCGCACGTGCGCCGAGCACGGCTGGCACATGTCCTTCGCCGGTCCCGTCACCTTCAAGGCCAACGACGAGCTGCGCGAGGCGCTGCGGATCGCCCCGGCCGAGCTGCTGCTCGTGGAGACGGACGCGCCCTTCCTCACACCGCATCCGCATCGGGGCCGCCCCAACGCGCCCTACCTGATCCCGCTGACGCTGCGGGGCATGGCGGAGACGCGCGGAGACGACGTGGCGGCCCTCGCCCGCGCGGTGAGCGAGAACACCGCCCGGGTGTACGGCTCGTTCTGAGCCGATCCAGACCCGGCCCCTAGGATGGGCGACGTGCTGACCCGACTCCTCAAAGCCCGGCTGCCCGAGGGAACGCAGTACCTGGTGGACCGCCCCATGCGGATCCGCCTCGTGTTCGTGGTCCTCGGGTCCGTCCTCGTGGCCGGCCTCGAGATGGTGGCGCTCGCCTCGATCCTCCCGCTGGTCAGCCTGCTGACCTCGGGTGAGCTGGGCTCCCCGGCGCTCGAAGGGCTGCTGGCCCGGTTCGGGGCCGTGACGGTGCCGGAGCAGACGGTGGCCTTCGCCGTCGTGATCGTGCTGGCCTTCCTGCTCAAGGCGATCCTGGTGCTCGCGTTCCGCTGGTGGACCATGGGGTTCACCAACCAGAACCTCATCCGCACGTCTGCCACGCTGCTGCGCTACTACCTGCGGGCCGACTACGGCCTGCACCTGACGCGCACGGTCGGCACCCTGGTCAACAACGTCACCGGCACCTCCAGCATGGCCTACACGGGCGTGGTGAACGCGTCCGTCACGTTCCTCACGGAGGCGGTGACGCTCGTCGCGGTGGCGGTCGTGGTGGGCGTCGCCATGCCGCTGACGGGGCTCGGGATGGCCCTGTACTTCCTCGCCGTCGCCTGGGTGATCAAGACCGTGATCCGCCGCCCGGCCTCCCGCCTGGGCTGGACCCTGGTGACCGCGGGGGAGCGGGCCAACACGGCGGCGCTGCAGGGCCTGGAGAACTACAAGGACGTGAAGATCCGCGGCAACGACTCGGCCTTCATGGAGGAGTACCGCGCGGCCCGCATGGAGAGCGCCGAAGCCACGCGGCTCAAGATGATCCTCACGATGATGCCGCGTTACGTGCTCGAGGTCGCCTTCGTGGCCGCCATCGCGGCGCTCGTGGCCGTGGCCTTCATCCAGGGCCGCGGCGGGGAGGCGTTCGGCTCGCTCGCCCTGCTCGCGATGGCCGGCTTCCGCGTGCTGCCGTCCATGGCCGCGCTCATGGCCACCACCAATGAGATCCGCACCTCCTGGCCGGCCTTCGAGCGCACGACGGCGGAGCTCGCCGCCGCGCAGCCGGTCCTGCACGCGGCGGACCGGCCCTACGAGCGCATCACGTTCGAGGAGTCCATCGAGGTGCGGGACGCGTCCTTCACCTACCCCGGCAAGGCCGAACCGGTCCTGCGCGACATCGACCTGCGCATCCCCTTCGGCTCCTCGTACGCCTTCGTGGGCGGCAGCGGTGCCGGCAAGACCACCCTGGTGGACCTGGTCATCGGCTTCCACCACGCCCAGCGCGGTGGGGTCTACGTGGACGGGGTGGAGCTCGAGGCCAACCCGCGCGGCTGGTGGGACAACGTGGCGTTCGTCCCGCAGTCCGTCACCGTGGTCAACGGAACGGTGCTGCACAACGTGCTCCTGGACGTCGAGGCCACCCAGACGGCGGACCGGGCCGAGGTGGAGCGCGTGCTGCGCGAAGCCCAGCTGGGCCAGTGGCTGGACGAGCTCCCCGACGGCCTGGACACCGTGATCGGCGAAGGGGCCGTGGGCGTCTCCGGCGGCCAGCGCCAGCGCCTGGGCATCGCGCGCGCGCTCTTCCGGCGCCCCCGCCTCCTCGTGCTCGACGAGGCGACGTCGGCCCTCGACAACCTCACGGAACGCCGGGTCACCGAGGTGATCGAGTCGCTGCGCGGACGGATCACGGTCATCGTGGTCGCCCACCGTCTCTCCACGGTCAAGCGCTGCGATCAGATCGTGCTGATGGACCAGGGGCGGATCATCGGCCAGGGCACGTTCGCCGGGCTGCAGGAGACGAGCCCCGAGTTCCGCGAGCTCGTCCGGCTCGGTGACCTCTCCACCTGAGCGGAGCCCGCGCCGCTGCGTCCCGGCTACCCTGTCCGGCGCCCCGATAGACTCGCGGGCATGGTCCAGCCCTCCCCGCACCCCGTTCCCGCCCCGCTGCTGAGCGCCGCGGACGTGCGGCGCATCGCCGCCGAGCTGGACCTGCGTCCCACCAAGCAGTGGGGCCAGAACTTCGTGATCGACCCGAACACGATCCGACGCATCGTGCAGGCCGCGGACGTGACCGTGGACGAGCACGTGCTGGAGATCGGCCCCGGTCTGGGCTCGCTCACCCTCGGCCTGCTGGACGCGGCCGCCGCCGTCACCGCCGTCGAGATCGACCCGGTCACCGCCGCCCGCCTGCCGCGCACCGCCGCCGAGTTCCGCCCCGGGGCCGAGGACGCCCTGGCCGTGCTGCACGCGGACGCCATGACGCTGAACGAGCAGTCCCTGGCTGAGGTCCGGCCCGCTGCCGCGGCCGGCGGCCCCACCGCGCTCGTGGCGAACCTGCCCTACAACGTGGCCGTGCCCGTGCTGCTGCACGCGCTCGCGGTCCTGCCGGGGCTGCGGCACGGCCTGGTGATGGTGCAGGAGGAGGTCGCGGACCGTCTCGCGGCCGGGCCCGGCTCCAAGGTCTACGGCGTGCCGTCCGCCAAGGCGGCGTGGTACGCGGACGTGCGCAAGGCGGGCACCATCGGCACCCAGGTGTTCTGGCCGGCTCCGCGCATCCACTCCGGGCTGGTCGCCTTCACCCGGCGCGAGCCGCCGGCGGGCAGCGCGTCCCGCCGGGAGGTCTTCGCCGTGGTGGACGCCGCCTTCGCCCAGCGCCGCAAGACCCTGCGCGCCGCGCTCGCCTCCTGGGCGG
>NZ_KV825181.1:0-4649 GCF_001816085.1 Micrococcus sp. HMSC31B01 | reverse complement strand
CAAGAACCTCATGACCCACAACAACTAGGCCGGGTTGAGCCATCGTCACGGGCATGGCCACGTCTTCCCTGCCCCTGCCGGACATCGTCGAGACCGGCCGGCCGTTCACCCGTGGCGACCTGCGCGCGGCCGGGGTCTCGGAGCGACTGGTCCGCGGCGGTGACGTGCGGCGCGTGACGCATGGGGTCCATCGGCTCCGGACTGACCACCTCGGCTCGTGGGCGGATCTCGGCTACGCCGAGGCGCCCGCTCCCTTCGCGCCGGAGGAGACGGTCGCGATCGTGGAGGCGAGCGGGGGAGTGGCGTCCCACCTCACAGCGTTGCTCCTGCACCGCGTGCCGCTGCCGCCGTTCCTGGCGGAGGACGGCACCGTGCACGTCTCCCGGCCACACCCGCGCGGGGCGAGCGTCCGACCGGAGATCACCTCGCATGCCCGCCTGGTCCCAGCTTCGGATGTCACCGTCCTCCACGGGATCCGCCTGACGAGCCTGGAGCGATCCTGGGCGGATCTGGCCGCACTGCTCCGTCCAGGCATGCTCGAGCCCGTCGTGGTGGCCGGGGACGCCCTCGTCCACCGGCCCTGGTCGCCGGAGGGGCGCCGCTCACCACGGACCACGACGGCGGCCTTGCGGTCCGCGCTCCTGCGTGCCGGGCGGTTCAAGGGAGTGCGCACCGCCCGTGCCGCCCTCGAGCTGATGCGGGTGGGCGCGGACTCCCCACAGGAGACAGCCCTGCGCCTGGCCCTGCTCCACGCCGGCCTGCCCGAGCCGGAGCTCCAGCTGGTGCTGCACCCGGGCCGGGCGCGGTCGCCGGACGCGGATCTGGGGTGGCGGCAGTGGCGCATGGTGGTCCACTACGACGGCGGTCACCACCTCGACCCGGCACAGGTCGCCGTGGACGCGTGGCGAGACGAGGGATGGGCGCGCGCGGGCTGGACGCAGATCTGGGCCACGGTGGACGACGCGCGGGACGACTTCCGGCGCGTCGTCGCCGAGGTGCAGACGCACCGGACCCGGCTCGGCGGGCGGATCTTCGCGTCGTGAACCGCCGTTTCCCGAACGAAAACGCCCCGGAGGCCGCCGTTTCCCGAACGAAAACGCTCCGGAGCCCGCCGTTTCCCGAACGAAAACGCTCCGTGGGGGTCAGGCGGCGTACTGGCCGCGCATCAGCACGGCGCCGCCGTCGACGCCCTTGGCGCCCTGCACGAAGTCCAGGCCCGCGGCCGCCGCGTCGTCGGTGAGGGCGCCGATGGTGCCCATCTCCCACGCGTCGATGCCGGCGTCCACGAGCACGGAGATCGACTTCGCGGCCACCTCCGGGTCCACCACGGCCACCATGCCCACGCCGAGGTTGAGGGTGCGCTCGAGGTCGGACTGCGGAACGCGGCCGAGCTCGCCCACCAGGCGGAACACGGGCGGCAGGGACCAGGTGTCGCGCTCGACGGTCGCCATGAGGCCCTGCGGGAGCACGCGCGCCAGGTTCGCGGCCAGGCCGCCGCCGGTCACGTGGCTGAACGCGCGCACCGGCAGGTCCGAGCCGCCGTCGTGGCCGTTGAGGCGCTGCACCAGGTCGAGGCAGGCGCGGGAGTAGATGCGGGTCGGCACGAGCAGCTCCTCGCCGAGGGTGCAGCCGAGCTCGGTGACCTCGCGGTCGAGGGACCAGCCCGCGGCGTTCACCACCCGGCGCACGAGCGAGTAGCCATTCGAGTGGATGCCGGAGGAGGCCATGCCGATCACGATGTCGCCGGACTGCACCCGCTCCGCGCCCAGGACCATGTCCGCCTCGACCACGCCGGTGGCCGCGCCCGCCACGTCGTACTCGTCCACGGCCAGCAGGCCCGGGTGCTCGGCGGTCTCGCCGCCCACGAGCGCGGTGTCGGCCAGGCGGCAGCCCTCGGCCACGCCGCGCACGATGTCCGCGATGCGCTCGGGCACGACCTTGCCGCACGCGATGTAGTCGGTCATGAACAGGGGCTGGGCGCCGACCACCACGATGTCGTCCACGACCATGCCCACGAGGTCCTGGCCGATGGTGTCGTGCTTGTCCATCGCCTGTGCGATCGCCACCTTGGTGCCGACGCCGTCCGTGGACGTGGTCAGCAGCGGCTTGCGGTACTGCAGCAGCGCGGAGGCGTCCCACATGCCGGCGAAGCCGCCGATGCCGCCCATGACCTCGGGGGTGTGGGTGGCCTTCACGGCGTCCTTCATCAGCTCGACGGCGCGGTCGCCGGCCTCCACGTCGACGCCGGCCGAGGCGTAGGTGATCGGGGCGGCGGAGGAGGGGGTCTGGTTCGGGGTCACAGCGGGGTCCTGTCCGTCTCGGTGAGCAGCTTCTCGTCGTCGGCGTCCGGGCCGGGCTCGCAGCCCGTGGCGGTCACGGTGGTGGTCTCGCCGCCCTCGTCCAGCACCACGGTGGACGCGGGCGACACGGCGACCGGCTCCAGCAGGCCCTTGCCGCGCTCGCCCTCGTCGGCCAGCGGGATCGGGTAGTCGCCGGTGAAGCAGGCGGTGCACAGGCGCTCGCGCGGCTGCCCGGTGGCCTCGATCATGCCGTCCTCGCTGATGTAGGCCAGCGAGTCGGCGCCGATGGACGCGGCGATCTGGTCCACCGCGGCGCCGTTGGCGATGAGCTCGGCGCGGGTGGCGAAGTCGATGCCGTAGAAGCAGGGCCACTTCACGGGCGGGGAGGAGATCTTCACGTGCACCTCGGCGGCGCCGGCCTCCTTGAGCATCCGCACGACGGCGCGCTGGGTGTTGCCCCGCACGATCGAGTCGTCCACCACCACGACGCGCTTGCCGGCCACCACGGTGGACTCGACGTTGAGCTTGAGGCGGATGCCGAGCTGGCGCAGCGTCTGGGACGGCTGGATGAAGGTGCGGCCCACGTACGCGTTCTTCACGAACCCCTGGCGGAACGGCAGGCCCGAGGCGTCCGCGTAGCCCACGGCGGCGGGCGTGCCGGACTCGGGCACGGGGATCACGACGTCGGCCTCGACCGGCTGCTCGAGCGCGAGGCGGCGGCCCATCTCCACGCGGGACTCGTACACGGAGCGCCCGGCGATCGTGGCGTCCGGCCGGGCGAGGTAGACGTACTCGAACACGCAGCCGGCCGGCTTGGACTCGGCGAAGCGGGTGGAGCGGATGCCCTCCTCGTCGATCGCGATCATCTCGCCGGGCTCGACCTCCCGAATGAAGGAGGCGCCGACGGTGGCGAGGGCCGACTGCTCGGAGGCCACCACCCAGCCCCGCTCGAGGCGGCCGAGCACGAGCGGGCGCACGCCCTGCGGGTCGCGGGCGGCGTAGAGGGTGTGCTCGTCCATGAACACGAAGCAGTAGGCGCCGCGGATCTTCGGCAGCAGCTCGAGGGCGGTCTCCTCGAGGCGGTCCCCGGGGGTGCCGTGCAGCAGGGCCGTGACCAGGGCGGTGTCCGTGGTGTTGCCCTGCTTCATCTCACCGTGGGTGTGGCGTCCGTCCGCGGCGTGCACCATGCGCAGCAGCTCGGCGGAGTTCACGAGGTTGCCGTTGTGCGCCAGGGCGACCGTGCCGTCGTCGGCGGTGGCGCCCAGGGTGGGCTGGGCGTTGGCCCACTTGTTCACGCCGGTGGTGGAGTAGCGGCAGTGGCCGACAGCGATGTGGCCGCTCAGTGCGGTCAGGGTGGCCTCGTCGAACACCTGGGAGACCAGGCCGATGTCCTTGTAGACGGCGATGCGCCCGCCGTCCGAGACGGCGATGCCCGCGGACTCCTGGCCGCGGTGCTGGAGGGCGTACAGGCCGTAGTAGGCCAGTTTCGCGACCTCCTCGCCCGGCGCCCACACGCCGAACACGCCGCATTCGTCCTGCGGCCCCTGGTCCTGGGGGTCGAGGGCGGCGGTCAGGCGGCCGTCGCCTCGTCGGGTGCGCGGTGCGATCACTGCTCGGGGGTCCTTTCGGTGGGGGTGGTGCGGGCGGGCGGGGCACCCGCGTCCACACGGTCCAGGCGGACGTCCGCCACGGCCGGGTCGTCGGTGCGCTCGAGGACCACGGTGCGCGCGGTCGACCGGGAGCGGCGGTCCAGCAGCAGCCACACGAGCAGCCCGAGCACGCTCGTGCCGAGCATGCTCAGCAGCGATGCGAAGCCGAACGTCTCCGAGAAGGAGAGCGGGATGCCGGAGTACGGGTCCGCGGGCGGGGTGGGGGAGGCGTGGACCGCGGTGGTAATCACGAGTGCGATCAGCAGGCCGAGCGCGAGCGCCACCGCGAGCACCGCGGTCAGCCGCGGGGCGCGACGGACGGTGTAGGCGCGCTGATCGGGGGTCGGCTCGGGGGCGGAGGTCATGCGCGCCAGTCTATCGAGTCGGCCGCTGGGGCCAGTCGCGCGTGCCCGCGGCGGTGGCGGCACTCCCGGAGCACGCTCTGGCCGGCGCGTTGCGTGACGTTGAGCTCGTCGACCGCGGCCTGATACTCCTCCAGCGGGAGCACGACCTGCCCGCAGGCACGGGCGACCTGTGCCTTCGCCGCGGTGTCCGGGGCGGGATCGGCAGAGCTGCATCCCGCGACGAGGAACGGTGCCGACGTTCGAACGGTCGGTGCCGCCGAGAGGACTGCCGGACACCCCTCGCTCACGGCCGCACGAGCGGCAGGTGCGCGCCGAGGTCGGCCCGCACGCCCGAG
>NZ_KV825180.1:0-5537 GCF_001816085.1 Micrococcus sp. HMSC31B01 | reverse complement strand
CGCGGTCCCGGCCCGCCGCGACGACCGGCGCGGCCAGCGGGTGGTCCGAGGCCGCCTCGAGCCGTGCGGCCCAGCGCAGCACCTCGTCCTCGGCCCCGGGCTCGAACGCGACGACGTCTGTCAGCTCGGGGGTGCCCGACGTGAGGGTGCCGGTCTTGTCGACGGCGACGGCGTCGACCTTCGCGGAGCGCTCAAGGAACTCCCCTCCCTTGATGAGCACGCCGTCCTTGGCGCCGCGGCCGATCCCTGCCACGATCGCGACCGGGATGGAGATCACGAGGGCGCCCGGGCAGCCGATGACCAGCAGGGTCAGGGCCAGGGGGACGTCCCGCGTGATCAGGCCGGTCGCGAAGGCCAGCACCATGATCGCCGGGGTGTACCAGCGGGAGAAGCGGTCCATGAACTGCTGGGTCCGCGCACGGGCCTCCTGCGCCGCCTCGACGCGGTGGATGATGCGCGCCAGCGTGGTGTCGGCGCCGACGCTCCGGGCCTGCACCTGCAGCAGGCCGGCCGTGGCGACGGTGCCCGCGTACATGGCGTCACCGTCGGTCTTCTCCGCCGGGATGGACTCGCCCGTGATGGATGCCTCGTCCACGGCGCCGACCCCGGTGAGCACCACGCCGTCCACCGGCACCCGAGCGCCGGCCTTGACGAGGACGGTCGCGCCGGGGGCCACCTCGTGGGCAGGCACGGTGCGCTGGGTCCCGTCTGCGTCCACGACGACGGCGGTCTCGGGCGCCGTGGAGACGAGGTCCGCGAGCGCCGAGCGAGTCTGAGACAGGGTCGCGTCCTCGAGGGCGTGGCCGAGGGCGAAGAGGAAGGTCACGGCGGCGGCCTCCCAGAAATTGCCGAGCAGGGACGCGCCGATCGCGGCGGTGGCGACGAGCAGGTCGATGCCGACGGTCTTCACCCGCAGGGCGGCGATCGCGTCGCGCGCGATCGGCAGGCCGGCCACGACGGCGGCGGCGAGCATCAGGCCCGCCGCCACGAGGTGTCCGGTCCCGTGGGCCAGCTGCTCGGGCGCCAGCACGAGCGAGACGGCGATCAGCAGGCCGGCCACCACGGGGCGCCGCCAGCGGCGGGACAACGCGAACCGGGCACGAGGGCGGCCCGGACGTGTGACGGCGGGGGTGGATATGGCGGACTCCGTTCGTCGGGGGCGGGGCGGTGTCAGAAGGCCGACGGCCGGGCGGTGTAGCCGACCTTGGCGACGGCCTCGACGAGGTCCTGGGCAGTGGTGGTCTGCGGGTCGTGGTCGACCTCGATGCGCTGGGTCTCGAAGTGGACCTGCGCGCCGGTCACGCCGGGCAGGGCGTCGAGGGCCTTCTCGATCTTCCGGACGCACGAGGGGCAGCTGAAGCCCTCGGCGCGGAGCAGGGTGTGCGTGGTGGCGGTCATGGTCACTCCTGTGGGTCGTCACCGGCGCGGCCGCCGATGAGGCTGAGCGGACGGGCGGGTGCCCGGTCCGATCCCCGGCCTCCGGGGATGTCACTGACGCTACGAAGGGGACGGCGGGCCCGCCTTAACCGCGGTCAAGCCGCCGTGTGGGAGGCTGATGGCGTGCGTATGGACCTGCCCCTCGCCCCCATGGACGAACCAGAGCCGTGCGCGGCCCGGGTCCCGCTGTTCACCGGGCTGGATCTGGAGCAGCTGCGCCGGGTCTCCGCCCTGGCGCGGCCGCTCGTGCTCGAGGCCGGCGATGCCCTGCACCTGGCCGGTGACCGCACGGACCGCCTGTGCGTCGTGCACAGCGGCCGCCTGGCGCTGACGCTCGGCTCAGCGACCGGCCGGGAACGCGTGGTGCGGATGGTCGAGCCCGGGGACTCCGTGGGCGAGCACGAGTTCCTCACGGGCGAGCCGGCCCGGCACGGGGCGCGCGCCGTGGCCGCGACCCGCCTGTGCACCTTCTCCCACGCCGAGGTCGCCCGACTCCTGGCCCAGCATCCGGGCATCGGGGGACGCGTGATGCGGACGCTGGCCGTCCGCCTGGCCGAGGCGGAACAACGGCTGGCCCGGGAGCATCAGCCTGTCACCGCACGGATCGCCGGACATCTGCTCGGCCTGCCGGCCCTCCGGGACGAGGCCGACCTCGTCGTGGTGCTGGCCGCGCCGAAGAAGGACGTCGCCTCGCTGCTGGGCACCACCCCCGAGGCGTTCAGCCGCGGGCTGCGCCGCCTCGCCGACGACGGCCTGATCGCCATGGCGGGCCCGCGGGTGGCGCTGCTGGACCCGGATGCGCTGGAGGCCCTCGCCGCGGAATGACGGCCGTCGTCGTGGTGTCCCCGGCGGTAGGCTGGGGACTCCCCCGTCCCCCCACCCACGCAGGCCCGCAGCCCGGGCCGGGAAGCGCAGTGCCATGGCCTCCATCCGTCCCATCACCGTCTACGGCGAGCCCGTGCTGCACCGGCGCGCGGCCGAGGTGGAGGTGATCGACGACGAGATCCGCGAGCTGATCGAGGACATGTACGTCACGCAGGACGCCGCGCACGGCGTGGGCCTGGCCGCCCCGCAGGTCGGGGTCGGGCTGCGGATCTTCACGTGGACGTTCCCGGACTCCGGCGACGCGCCGAACGTGGGCCACGTGATCAACCCGGTGCTGACGCACCTGGACAAGGCGCCGCGGGAGGAGCCTCACCCGGACGAGCACACCGAGGGCTGCCTCTCGGTGCCCGGGCTCGGCTTCCCCCTGCAGCGCCCGACCCGCGTGCGCCTGTCCGGCCAGCGCGTGGACGGCGAGATGTTCGAGTTCGAGGCCGAGGGCTGGTTCGCGCGCATCATGCAGCACGAGTACGACCACCTCAACGGCACCCTCTACGTCAACCGGCTCGAGGGCAAGTGGCAGCGGCGCTGGAAGCGCGCGCAGCGGGCCGAGCGTCTGAACGTGCCCGGTGTGACGTGGCTGCCCGGCACGGACGAGGACCCCTTCGGCCACGACGCCGACGACCACGAACACGGCCCTGACGGCGAGCACGGGGACGACGAGGCCTGAGCCTCGGCCCGACGTCCGGCCCGGTCGGCACACGACGACGGCCCGTCCCCTCTGCGGGGACGGGCCGTCGGTCATCGGCGGGTCAGGCCTGCGGGAAGGCGGGAATCTGCTGGCCCGCCATCTTCTCCACCACGCGGATCACCTGGTGCGAGTAGCCATACTCGTTGTCGTACCAGACGTAGAGAATGGCGTTCTTGCCGTCGTTGTTCACGAGGGTCGCCAGGCCGTCCACGACGCCGGCGCGGTCCGAGCCGACGAAGTCGGTGGACACGACCTCCGGGGAGTCCACGTAGCCGACCTGGCCGCGCAGGGGGCCGGTGAGGGACTCCTGCTTCAGGCGGGCGTTGAGCTCCTCCACCGAGGTGGGCGTGGTCAGCTCCAGGTTCAGGATGGCCATGGACACGTCCGGGGTGGGGACGCGGATGGCGTTGCCGGAGAGCTTGCCCTTGAGCTCGGGCAGGGCCTTGGCCACGGCCTTGGCGGCGCCGGTCTCGGTGAGCACCATGTTCATGCCGGCGGCACGGCCACGACGGGCGCCCTTGTGGAAGTTGTCCACGAGGTTCTGGTCATTGGTGTAGGCGTGCACGGTCTCCACGTGGCCGTGGTCGATGCCGTAGTCGTCCTGGATGACCTTGAGCACCGGGGTGATGCCGTTGGTGGTGCAGGAGGCCGCCGAGACGATCGTGTCCTGGGGCGTGATGTCGTCCGAGTTCACGCCGAACACGATGTTCTTCATCTCGCCCTTGCCCGGGGCCGTCAGCAGGACCTTCGCGGCGCCCTTGGCCTGCAGGTGCTGGGACAGGCCCTCGTCGTCGCGCCAGCGTCCGGTGTTGTCGACGACCAGCGCGTCCTTGATGCCGTAGGAGGTGTAGTCCACCGTGGTCGGGTCGTTCGAGTAGATGACCTGGATCTCGGTGCCGTTGGCGGTGATCACGTCGCGGTCCTCGTCCACCACGATCGTCCCGTCGAACGGGCCGTGGATCGAGTCGCGGCGCAGCAGGGAGGCGCGCTTGATCAGGTCGTCCTCCGAGTTCTTGCGCACGACGACGGCACGCAGGCGCAGCTTGGAGCCACCGCCGGCGTGGTCGAGGAGGATGCGGGCCAGCAGGCGGCCGATGCGACCGAAGCCGTAGAGCACGACGTCCTGGGTCTCGCCCAGGCCCTCACCGGCCTTGCCCTTGACCTCGGCGAGCTCGGCGTCCAGGAAGGCCTGGACGTCCTGGCCCGAGGCCTTGTGCTTGGCGGCCAGCTCGGCCAGGTCGATGGTGGCGGCGCCCAGGTCCATCGCAGCCATGGCCTCGACCAGGGGGTAGGTGGACTCGACGCTCAGCGGGGCCTCCTGCACGCGGCGGGCGTAACGGTGGGCCTTGATGATGTCGATCACGCCGCGGTTCACGAGGGAGCGCCCGTAGATCGAGGTGACCACGTTGTGCTCGCGGTACAGGGTGCCCAGCAGGGGGACCATCTTCTCCGCGAGCTTCTGCTGCGTGTTCCACTCGGGGGTCTGGGTCGAGGCGGTGTCTGCCACGGGAGTCCTTCCTTGAAACCTGGCGGGGCCGTCCTGGGCAGGCCCCATCCCCCGACCTCGTTGTCGGCGGACTCCGCCATTCTAGGCGAGGACACGTCCGGAGCGGCCCTGCGGTCGCGACGGGGCGTACACTGGTCGGTCGGGACGGATCGGCGGACGGCCGCGTGCCCCTGCGGGGGTGCGAGGAAAGTCCGGGCACCGCAGAGCAGGATGGTGGACAACATCCACCCGGGGCGACCCGCGGGCCAGTGCCACAGAGAGAAGACCGCCTCCGCGCCGTGTGCGCGGCGGTAAGGGTGAAAGGGTGGTGTAAGAGACCACCAGCGGCCCCGGTGACGGGGCCGGCTCGGTAAACCCCATCCGGTGCAAGGCCGAACAGGACGCGTCACGAGGGCTGCTCGCCCCAGCGTCCGGGTTGGCCGCTCGAGCCCGTCAGCGATGGCGGGCCCAGATGGATGGCCGTCACCTCGCGCGGGGCAACGCGCGCGAGGCACAGAACCCGGCTTACAGCCGGTCCGTCCCACCTCACGGCCCCCGGCTGGGGTCAGAACCCCTCGTCGTCGAGGATCCGTTCGAACTCGAGCTCCACCACGTGCTCGCGCTCCCGCTTGTCCAGCAGGCGGTACCCGTACGACTCGCCGATCGAGACGACCTTCGCCAGGCTCGGGCGTCGCCGGTCCCGCGGCCATTCCAGCGTCACGCGGTCCTGCCCCGTGAAGGTGTGCTCCCGCAGGCGCTGCTCCAGAGCGGAGGCGTGCGTGCGCTCCCGCCCGCTGGAGCGGATCCCGAGCCACACGGCGGCCGCGATCACGAGCAGGACGAACGGGTACACCACACCGAACACGTTCATGGCGGTCATCGGGCGACTCCTGGGATGCGGGGCGGCTGTGCGGACCCCACCACTGTGCCAGGTCCGGACGACGACGTCGGCCCGGCCCGTCCGCGCGTCGGTCCGGGGGCGCCTGGCTAGGCTGGCCCGGTGCTGATCCTGCTGCCGCCCTCCGAGGGCAAGACCGCGCC
>NZ_KV825179.1:0-8161 GCF_001816085.1 Micrococcus sp. HMSC31B01 | reverse complement strand
GGCGGACTCCCCCGGCCCGGCCAGGCCTCCACGCTGGAGTCCTCGACCGACCTGCGCACGGCGCTGCGGCGCTCGGGCCGCGCCGTCAGCTCCGTGGTGGGCGGCTCCCCGGCCCGCGCCGCCCTCTCCGCCTTCGCCCTCATGGCCCTGGTGTTCACCGGGCTCCTCGCCCTGCCGTGGGCCGCGGCGGACGGCCACGCCACCCCCCTGCACGACGCCATGTTCACCGCGGTCTCCGCCTTCTCCGTGACCGGTCTGACCACCGTCAACACGGCCGTGCACTGGTCCCCCGCGGGCCAGGTGATCATCCTCGTGGCCATCCAGATCGGCGGCCTGGGCATCCTCTCGATGGCCTCGCTGCTCACGCTGGCCGTCTCCCGGCATCTGGGTCTGAGGTCGAAGCTGGCGACGCAGCAGGCGGGCATGCCCTCCGGGAATCTCGGCGAGGTCGGCCGGCTGCTGCGCGTCGTCGTCGTGACGGTGCTGACCGCCGAGGCCGCGCTGGCGTTCTTCCTCGTGCCGCGGTTCGCGGCCATCTCCGGCTCGTGGCTCACCGGCCTGTGGCACGGGGTCTTCTACTCGGTCAGCGCCTTCAACAACGCCGGGTTCACCCTCCACGTGGACGGCCTGCCGGAGATCATGCACGACCCGGTGATCATCACGGTGCTCGGCGTCGGCGTGTTCCTCGGTGCGCTCGGCTTCCCCGTGGTCATGGTGCTGCTGGAGAAGGGGTGGCGGTTCCGGCAGTGGAACCTGCACACCAAGCTCACGGTCGAGGTGACGCTGGCACTGCTGGTGCTCGGCGCCGTCGCCCTCTTCTTCTTCGAGGCGGACAACCCGGCGACCCAGGCCGGCATGGGCTTCTGGCAGCGGGTCGGGCACTCGCTCTTCGGCTCCGTGATGACCCGCTCCGGCGGCTTCGCGATCGACGACACGAACGCGCACCAGCCCGAGTCCCTGCTGCTCATGGACGCGCTCATGTTCGTGGGCGGCGGGTCCGCCTCCACCGCGGGCGGCATCAAGGTGACCACGCTGGCGATCATGTTCCTCGCGATCGTGGCGGAGGCGCGCGGCGACCGCGAGGTGACGGCGCACGGCCGCACGATCGCCCCCGAGTCCCTGCGCGTGGCCATCGCGGTGCTCGCCCTCGGTGCCACCCTCGTGCTCGTGGCCACTCTGGCGCTGGTGCACATCACCGACGAGTCCCTCCAGCGGCCCCTGTTCGAGGTGATCTCCGCGTTCGGGACGTGCGGGCTCTCCGTGGGCGTCTCCGCGGAGAGCCCACCGACCGGCAAGTACGTCCTGACGGCCATGATGTTCGCGGGCCGCGTTGGTACGATCACGTTCGCCGCCGCCCTGGCCCTGCGCCAGCGGCGCGTGCTCTACCGCTACCCCGTCGAGAGGCCGGTCATTGGCTGACACCCCGCAGCGCACCGATCCCAACGCCCCCGTGCTCGTCGTGGGGCTGGGCCGCTTCGGCGCCGCCACGGCCGAGGAGCTCGTCGCCCAGGGCCGCGAGGTGCTCGCCGTCGAGCGGGACCCCGTCCTCGTGCAGCGCTTCGCCCCCTCGCTCACCCACGTGGTGGAGGCGGACGCCACCGACCCCGAGGCCCTGCGCCAGCTCGGCGCGCAGGACTTCTCGACGGCGGTGGTCGGCGTGGGCACCTCCATCGAGGCATCGGTGCTGATCACCGTGAACCTCGTGGACCTGGAGATCCCCCACATCTGGGTGAAGGCGATCAGCGAGGCGCACGGCACGATCCTCAAGCGGATCGGGGCGAACCACGTGATCTTCCCCGAGCACGACGCCGGCGTGCGCGCCGCCCACCTCGTGAACGGGCGCATGCTCGACTTCATCGAGTTCGACGACGACTTCGCGATCGTGAAGATGTACCCGCCGGCCGAGTGCGTGGGCTTCACGCTCGCCGAGTCCCACGTGCGATCCAAGTACGGCGTGACCGTGGTGGGCGTGAAGACCCCGGGCGAGGACTTCACCTACGCCCAGCCGGACACCCGGGTGGGCCCGCGCGACACCCTCATCGTCTCGGGCCACACCGACCTCATCGACCGGTTCGCGGCCCGGCCCTGAGGCACGCCGGAACCGTCAGGCCCCGAACTCCTCGGCCATCTCCTTGTCGCGCTGCGCGGCCGCGTCCATGGCACGGTTCACGAGGTCGTCCATGCCGCCGTCCAGGAACGCCTCCACGGCCTTCTCGGTGGTGCCGTTCGGGCTCATCACGGCCTTGCGCAGAGCCTCGGCCCTGGCCCCCTCCTGCTGGAGCATGATACCGGCGCCCTTGACGGTGGCCGCGGCCATGGCCTCGGCGGAGGCGGCGTCCAGTCCCATCTCCGCACCGTGGGCGGCGATCAGCTCGGCCAGCAGGAACACGTAGGCCGGGGCGGAGCCGGCGGTGGCCACCACGGCGGAGAGCTGCTCCTCGGCCACCGGCACCACCAGGCCGGAGCCCTCGAAGAGGGCGCGCACGGCGGTGGTCTGCTCCTCGGTGACGCCCGGCCCGGGGGCCACGCCCACGACGCCGGAGCCCACCGTCAGGGGCGTGTTCGGCATGGTCCGCACGATCGGCTGCCCCGCCGGCAGCACGGCGGCCATGGTCGCGGAGGTGACGCCGGCTGCCACGGACACCACCACGGTCTCGGGGCGCAGCGACGGCGCCAGGTCCGTGAGGGTGGCGACCATGTCCTTCGGCTTCACGCCCACCAGGACGATGTCCGCCTCGGCGACCGCGGCATGGTTGGCGCGTTCGTCCCGCTCCTGGGAGGTCACGGTGACGCCGTGCTGCGCGGCGGCCTTCTCGGCGGAGGCGGCGGAGCGGGTGGTGGCGGTGACGTCCTCGGCGCGCACGGCGCCGGCGTCGAGGGCTCCGGCGAGGATGGCCCCGGTCATGGTGCCCAGGCCCAGGATGGTCAGCTTCATGGTCGGTCCGTCTCCTTCGTGGTCGGGCGCGGGGCGTCGTCGTGGTGGTGGTCGGTCCCGCCGGCGGCCAGGTGATCGCGCGCGAAGGCGAGCGAGGCGGCGAGCATCTCCTCCCGCTGGCCCGCGTACTCCACGCCGCGCGTGCCCACCTCCACGCACACCGTGCCGGCCAGGCCCGCGGTCGCCAGGTGGCGCAGGGTCTCGGCCACGCGCTGCGTGCCCTCGCCGGGGGCCAGGTGGTCGTCCTTGCCGGAGTCGTTGCCGTCGGTGAGGTGGACGTGCCGCAGCCGCGGGCCGAGCTCGCGGACGGCCGCCAGGGAGTCCGCCCGCGCGATGGCCGCGTGGGAGAAGTCCCAGCA
This sequence comes from Micrococcus sp. HMSC31B01, assembly GCF_001816085.1. NCBI lineage: Bacteria > Bacillati > Actinomycetota > Actinomycetes > Micrococcales > Micrococcaceae > Micrococcus > Micrococcus sp. HMSC31B01. The sequence goes on along the minus strand of NZ_KV825179.1, from coordinate 4,867 downwards.
GATGTGCTCGTACGGCTCGGGCAGCGGGTTCCAGTGCGGCAGGTACATCTTGGCCTCGCGGCCGTAGGCCCGCCACGGGTACATGTTCTCCACGGCGATCACGACGCCGGTCTCCGCCATGAGCTCGTGGATGCCCTCGGCGAAGCGCACCGCGTACGTGCCCTGCCAGCGGAACGGCGGATGGGCCACCACGGTGGCCGCGCCCACGGCCTGCGCCAGCTCCACGGAGCGGCGGATCTTGGACCACGCGGAGCCCCAGACCTGCTGCGTGAACAGCAGGGTGGGCGCGTGGATGGAGTCGATGGGCATCCCGTGCCGCTCGGACAGCCGCGTCAGCCGCCGCGCGTCCTGGCTCCACGCGTTGTGCGTGACCATGACCTCCACGCCGTCGTAGCCGAGGTCCTCGGCGGTGGCGAACACGTCCTGGGTGCCCAGGGGGAACACGGACGAGGAGGACAGGGTCACGGGGATGTCCGCTCCGAAGCGCGCCGCGGGGGCCAGGTGCGCGGTGGAGTCCGGCATGGTCAGCGCACCCCCAGGCTCAGTCCCGGCAGGAGGGTGTCCGGGTTGAGGTTCACGTGGCCGACGCCGGGCCGGCCGTCCCGGGTGAGGTGGCCCTCGAGCATGAGCGCGTCGAGGCGGTTGAGGATCAGGCCCTCGCGCAGCGCCCACGGGCAGATCTCGAGCTGGGCGATGCCGAACGTGCGCATGGCCGTCAGCGCGACGATCGCCCCCGCGAACACCTGGTGCGCGCGCACGTCCGAGACGCCGGGCAGCTCCGCCCGCTCCGCGACGGTCATCGCCGCGAGGCGGTTCACCCACAGGTGCAGGTCGTCCGCGCGCAGGTGCCGCTTCACGAAGGGGCCCGCCGCCGACGGCGCCGCCCCGGTGATCCGGGCGAGGGAGCGGAACGTCTTCGAGGTGGCGGTGACCACCACGGGCGACTCGATGCGCGGGAAGGCCGTATACGCCTCCTCGAGTCGCTTCTCCACGTGCTTGCGGAGCTTCTTCACCGCCTTGGGGCTGGGCGGGTCCTCGAGCACCCAGTCGCGGGTGAGGCGGCCGGCGCCCAGCGGCAGGGACAGGGCGTGCGAGGGCAGCTCGTCCTGGCCGTAGGCGATCTCGAAGGAGCCGCCGCCGATGTCGAAGTTCAGGATGGAGCCGGCGCCCCAGCCCTGCCAGCGGCGCACGGCGAAGTACGTCATGGCCGACTCCTGGTCCCCCGTGAGCTCGGAGAGGTGCACACCGGTCTCGGCCTGCACGCGGGCCAGCACGGCGGCGCCGTTCGCGGACTCGCGGATCGCCGAGGTGCAGAACGAGATCATGTCCTCCGCCCGATGCTCCTCCGCGAACGCGGCGGCCTCACGGACGAAGTCCACGAGCTCCCGCTGTCCCTCCTCCGTGATCGCCCCGTCGGCGTCCTGGTAGCGGATCAGCGGAAGGGAGCGCTTGTGCTCCGCGTAGGCGACGGGGCGGGCCCCCGGGTGGGCGTCCACGAGCAGCAGGTGGACGGTGTTGGACCCGATGTCCAGGACGCCGAGGCGCATGGCGCTCAGGCCTTCTTCCGCGCGGTGGTCTTCTTGGCCGGGGCCTTGCGGGCCGCCGGCTTCTTGGCACCGCCGCGGGTGGCCGGGCCCTTGGCACGCTTGTCCGCGAGCAGCTGGTAGGCCTCCTCCGCCGTGAGCTCCTCGGGCTGACGGCCGCGCGGGACGGTGATGTTGGTGACCCCGTCCGTGACGTACGGGCCGAAGCGGCCCTCCTTCACGGTGACCTTCTTGCCGGAGACCGGGTCCTCGCCGAACTCGGCCAGCGGCGGCTTGGCGGCCCCGCGGCCACGCTGCTTCGGCTGGGCGTAGATCTCGAGGGCCTGCTCCTGCGTGATGCTGAAGATCTGGTCCTCGGACTCGAGCGAGCGCGAGTCCGAGCCCTTCTTCAGGTAGGGCCCGAAGCGGCCGTTCTGGGCGGTGATGACCTCGCCCTCGGCGTCCGCGCCCACGACGCGCGGCAGGGACATCAGCTGCAGCGCCTGCTCGAGGGTCACGGTGTCCACGGACATGCTCGTGAAGAGGGAGCCGGTGCGGGGCTTCTCCTTGGCCGGCTTCTTCTTCGGCTTGGGCTTGCCGTTCTTGTAGTACTCGGTGGGCTGCGCGTCGAGCCAGGCCTGCAGCTCCTCCTCGCTCATCTCGGGGATGACCTCGGTGACGTAGGGGCCGTAGCGCCCGTCCTTGGCGACGACGGTCCGGCCCGTCTCCGGGTCCGTGCCGAGCTCGCGCTCGGAGGGCTGGGCGGTGGCGAACAGCTCCTCGGCCTTGGCCGGGGTGAGCTCGTCCGGGGCCAGGTCCTCGGGGACGTTGGCGCGGGGCGGGGTGGCGCCCGCCTCCGCGTCGGCCGGCAGCGACCGCTCCAGGTACGGGCCGTACTGGCCCACCCGCAGGGTGATGTCCTCGGTGATCGGCAGCGAGTTCACGGCCCGCGCGTCGATCTCACCGAGGTTGTCCACCACGTGCTTGAGGCCCTCGACGCCCTTCTCCGTCTCCGCGGCGGGGGCCCCGAAGTAGAAGGTCTGCAACCAGGCCTCGCGGCCGAGCTCGCCCGCGGCGATCCGGTCGAGGTCGTCCTCCATGCGGGCCGTGAAGTCGTAGTCCACGTACTTCGCGAAGTAGTCCTCGAGCAGGCCGATCACCGCGAACGCGGTCCACGACGGGACGAGCGCGGTGCCGCGCTTGGACACGTAGCCGCGGTCCATGATCGTGGAGATCGTCGGGGCGTACGTGGAAGGACGCCCGATCTCGCGGCGCTCCAGCTCGGCGACGATCGACGCCTCGGTGTAGCGGGCCGGCGGGGAGGTCTCGTGCCCGGTGGCCTCGATCGGGTCACCGGTGAGGCGCTCGCCCTGGGCCACCTGCGGCAGGCGGCGGTCCTTGGCCTCCGCGTTCTCGCCGTCGACCTCGGCGTCCCGGCCCTCCTCGTACGCGTCGAGGAAGCCCTTGAACGTGATGACGGTGCCCGAGGCGCTGAACTGCGCGAGGCGACCGTCCTGCGCGGTGGCCGAGAGCCGCAGCGTGGCGGTGTAGCCCTTGGCGTCGGCCATCTGCGAGGCCACGGTGCGCTTCCAGATCAGCTCGTACAGGCGGAACTCGTCCGGGCGCAGCTCGGCCTTGACCTGGGCCGGGGTCCGGAAGGAGTCCCCCGCGGGTCGGATGGCCTCGTGGGCCTCCTGCGCGGTCTCGTTGCGCTTGGCGTAGACGCGCGGCCGGGCCGGCACGGCGTCCGCCCCGTAGAGCTCGGTGGCCTGGCGACGGGCGGCCTGCACGGCCTCCTGCGAGAGGTTCACCGAGTCCGTGCGCATGTACGTGATGTAGCCGTTCTCGTACAGGCGCTGGGCCACCTGCATGGAGACGCGGGAGCTCATGCGGAGCTTGCGGGCGGCCTCCTGCTGCAGCGTGGAGGTGGTGAAGGGCGCGGCCGGGCGGCGGGTGTACGGCTTGTCCTCCACCGAGTCGACCGTGAAGTCCGCCCCGCGCAGACCCTCGGCCAGCGAGCGGGCGCCGGCCTCGTCCAGGTGGGTCACCTTCTTGCCGGCGGAGGCCTTGAGCCGCCCGGCGTCGTCGAAGTCGCGGCCCGTGGCCACGCGCTCGCCGTCCACTGTGCTGAGGCGGGCCGTGAACGAGCTGCCCACGGCGTCCGCGGCCTGCGCGCCCTCGGCCACCGTGAAGGTGCCCTCCACGCCCCAGTAATGGGCGGAGACGAAGGCCATGCGCTCCCGCTCACGCTCGACGACGAGGCGGGTGGCCACCGACTGCACGCGGCCCGCCGAGAGCCCGCGGGAGACCTTGCGCCAGAGCACCGGCGAGAGCTCGTAGCCGAACAGGCGGTCGAGGATGCGGCGCGTCTCCTGGGCGTCCACGAGGGCCGTGTCCAGCTCGCGGATGTTCTCCAGGCCTCGGCGCACGCCCTCCTGGGTGATCTCCCCGAAGGTCATCCGGTACACCGGCACCGTGGGCTTGAGGGTGTCCAGCAGGTGCCAGGCGATGGCCTCGCCCTCCCGGTCCGCATCCGTGGCGAGGTAGAGGGCCTCGGCGTCCTTGAGCTCGCGCTTGAGCTCCGCGACCTTCTTCTTCTTGTCCGGGTGCACCACGTAGTACGGGGTGAAGCCGTGCTCCGTGTCCACGGCGAACTTCCCGAACGGGCCCTTCTTCATGTCCGCCGGCAGGTCCGAGGGCTTGGGCAGGTCGCGGATGTGCCCCACGGAGGAGTCCACCACCCAGCCGGAGCCCACCGCGTTGAGGTACTTCGCGATGGACTTGCTCTTGGCCGGGGACTCCACGATGACCAGCTTCTTGCCCTCGGGCACGGGAGCGGTCACGGAAGCGGATGACGTGGACAAGGGGGTCCTCCTCGGACGGGGAAGGCGGTGGTTCCGGGCCGGTGCGCGGTGCACGCCGGCGTCGGGCGGACGTCCCCACATCGTAGGGGGCGCGGTGCCCACGATAACGCCCGGCGTCCCCGCGCCCGCCACCGCCCGATCGTCAGCCCTCCACCAGGAACCCGTCCTCGTACAGCTCCCGCAGCGCGGCCAGCAGGCCGGCCCGCCCGACGTCGTCCAGCTCCAGCAGCGCGGCGACCGCGCCCACCAGCTGCCCCACGGACAGCTCACCGTCGGAGGCGGACAGCACGCCCGCCGTCGCGGTGTCCAGGCGCGCCACGCGCCGGAACCCGGAGCCCTGCCGGGCCAGGATCACCTCGGGGTGCTCCGCCCCGAACCGCTGGTGGCGTTCCTCCGTGACGTCCGCGGCCACGCGCAGGTGCAGGCCGCGCAGCGCGGCCAGGGCCGGGTCCCCGACGGCGTCCCCCGCCCCGGCGCCGG
>NZ_KV825178.1:0-943 GCF_001816085.1 Micrococcus sp. HMSC31B01 | reverse complement strand
CAACAACGTCATGCCCTCCTACAACTAGCCTGGACCTCGATGAGCACCGCCGCCCTCTCCCGCATCGCGCTGTACTACCGGTTCACCCCGCTCGCCGACCCCGAGGCGGTGCGGCTGTGGCAGCGCACGCTCGCCGCGTCCCTCGGCCTGACCGGCCGGATCATCGTGTCGCCGCAGGGGATCAACGGGACCGTCGGCGGGCCGGTCGACGCGGTCAAGCGCTACGTGCGCGGCACGCGGGAGCATCCGGCGTTCCGGGACCTCGAGGTGAAGTGGTCGGGCGGCTCGGCGGCGGACTTCCCCCGCCTCTCCGTCAAGGTCAAGCCCGAGCTCGTCGCGTTCGGGGCCCCCGAGCGCATCACCGTGGACGCGGACGGCGTCGTCGGCACGGGGGAGCGGCTCACCCCCGCCCAGGTGGACGCGCTCGTCGCCGAGCGGGCCGGCACCGCGAACCCCGTGCGCTTCCTCGACGGCCGCAACACGGTGGAGGCGGCCATCGGCCGCTTCGACGGGGCCGTGGTCCCGGACGCGCACACCACCCGCGACCTGCTCGCCGCCGTCGACTCCGGGGCCCTGGACCACGTCAAGGACGCGCCGCTGATCACCTACTGCACGGGCGGCGTGCGCTGCGAGGTCCTCTCGGCCCTGCTCAAGGACCGCGGCTTCGCCGAGGTCTACCAGCTCGACGGCGGCATCGTCCGCTACGGCGAGGCCCGTGGCGACGCCGGACTGTGGCGGGGCGAGCTGGCCGTGTTCGACCGACGCCTGTCCACCCGCTTCACCGCCGACGCCGAGACCATCGGCCGGTGCGTCACGTGCGAGGCACCGACCTCGGCGCTGCGCAACTGCGCCGACCCGGCCTGCACCACGCTCGAGGTCCGCTGTGCGGCCTGCGCCGCCGACGACCCCGAGCACCGCTGTCCTGTCTGCGCCCACCGCCCCC
>NZ_KV825177.1:0-6686 GCF_001816085.1 Micrococcus sp. HMSC31B01 | reverse complement strand
GGCGGCCCGGCCGCCGAGGCGGAGCGCTCGACGGCCGGGGCGGCGGGGCGGCTGGGGCTCACAGCGGCTCCACCAGGTGGGCCTCCGGGATGTGGGTGTCGGCCAGACGGCGGCGGAACATCCAGTAGGACCACCCCGTGTAGGCCAGCACGATGGGCACGAAGATCAGGGAGATCACGGCCATCAGGCCCAGGGTGTACGGGCCGGAGGAGGCCAGCTGAGCGGTGAGGCTGAACTGCGGGTCCACCGTAGAGGGCAGCACGACCGGGTACTGGGTGACCATGATCGCCGTCCACGCCAGCACCAGAACCAGCGTCAGGGACGTGAAGGCCAGGCCCTCGCGGCCGGCCCGGGCGGCCACCACCGACGCGGCCACCGCCACGACGGCCAGCACCAGCAGCGCCCAGGTCCACGGGCGGTCGCCGCGGGCCACCACGAGCCCTGCCCAGACCAGCAGCGGCAGCACGGCCAGCGGGGTCCACGTGGACAGGAAGCGGGCGGCCGACCGGCGGGGGGCGCCGTCGGTCTTCAGGCCGATGAACGCCCACGCCTGCGCCAGGGAGAAACCGACCACGGCCAGACCACCGAGCAGCGCCGGGCCGGTCACCCACACGAAGGGGCCGCCCACCCGGTCCCCGTTGGCGTCCAGCGGCAGGCCGGTCGTCGTCAGCACGAGCAGCACGCCGGCCATGAAGGCCGCCAGGAACGAGCCGATGCCCAGGGTCCAGGTCCAGATCTCCCGGCCGGCGTCGGTGGCGGCCTTGCCGCGGTACTCGATGGACACCGCCCGCAGGATCAGACCGAACAGCATCACGAGCATCGGCAGGTACAGGGTGGAGAACACCGCCGCGTACCAGAACGGGAAGGCCGCGAACATCGCTCCGACGGCGGTGATCAGCCACACCTCGTTGCCCTCCCAGACGGGGCCGATGATGTTCAGCAGCACCCGGCGCCGTGGCTCGTCCCGCGCCCAGAAGCGCACGAGCATGCCGACCCCGAGGTCGAAGCCCTCGAGGGCCAGGTAGCCGAGCCAGAGCACGGCGATGATGACGTACCAGTAGACGGGAAGGACCTCAGCCATGGTCGTGCTGTCCTCTCTGCGAGCGGGTCAGTAGGCGAACGCGAGCACGTCGTCGCGGTCGCGCTTCTGTTCATCGGAGTGCTCGGCGGCGGTGAGCTCCGGCATGGCGGCCGGGACGCCGCCGCGGACGAACCGGGTCAGCAGGAAGACCTCGACGCCCAGCAGCACCGCGTAGATCCCGACCAGGACGATCAGGGACACGAGGACCTCTTCACCCGTGACCCCGGGCGAGACGGCCGCGGCGGTGAACATGTACACCTGATCCACGCCCATCGCCGGGTTCGGGTACACCACGAACGGCTGCCGGCCCATCTCGGTGAACACCCAGCCGGTCATGTTCGCCGCGAACGGCGCCCCGATCGAGGCCACGGCCAGGCGCATCCAGCCACGGGAGGCCGGGACGGTGCCGCGGCGGGAGAACCACAGCGCGCCCAGTGCCGCGAGCGCGCCGAGTCCGCCGAAGAGGATCATGAGCCGGAATCCCCAGTAGGTGACCTCCATCAGCGGCAGATAGGAGATCTCGCTGCCGGCGCGGTCGCCGTAGAGCTCGGAGTCGGGCAGGTGCGTGCCGTACTTCTGCTCGAACTCCGGCAGCAGGGTGTTGATGCCGCGCACCGGCGTGGTGAAGTCCTCGTACGCGAGGTAGGAGAGCAGGCCCGGCACCTCGATCACGCCCTGGACGTCCTCGCAGGTGGTCGCTCCACCCGAGCGCACATCGCCGAGGGTGAGCACGGAGAACGCGGTGCCGTCGTGGCAGGCGGCCTCCGCGGCGGCCATCTTGGTGGGCTGGAAGTGGATCATCTGCTGGGCCTGGGCATGGCCGGAGAATGCGGTGCCGACGAAGCCGATCAGGGCGACGGCCGCCCCGGCGCGCAGCGAGGTGAGCCAGACGCGGTGGTCGGTGCGGTCCCGGGCGGCGGTGCCGGCGTCGCCGACGACGACCAGGCCCGCCTCGTCCACGACGTCGATGCCGTCCCGGCGGCGCTTCCACAGGTGGTACCAGGCGATCCCCACGAGGAAGCCGCCGGCCACGGCCCAGGAACCGAAGATGGTGTGCGGGTAGTGGGTGAGGACGATCGGGTTGGTCAGCACGGCGCCGAGGTCGTTGAGCACCGGGCGGCCGTCGACGACCTCATAGCCCACCGGGTGCTGCATGAAGCCGTTGGCCACCATGATGAAGTAGGCCGAGAGGTTGATCCCCAGCACCGCGCACCACAGGGCGGCCAGGTGGAGTCTTCGCGGGATCCGGTCCCAGCCGAAGATCCAGATGCCCAGGAACACCGATTCCAGGAAGAACGCGATGAGCGCCTCGAGGGCCAGCGGCGCCCCGAAGACGTCCCCGACGAACCGGGAGTACTCCGACCAGGCCATGCCGAACTGGAACTCCTGCACCAGCCCGGTGGCCACGCCCATGATGAAGTTGATCAGGAACAGCTTTCCCCAGAACTTCGTCATCCGCAGGTAGTGGTCCTTGCCCGTGGCGACCCAGAGGGTCTGCAGGACGGCGACGACGAGGCCGAGTCCGATGGTCAGCGGGACCATGAGGAAGTGGTAGACGGTGGTGATGCCGAACTGCCACCGTGCGAGTTCGAGGGGATCCACGAGGCTGCGCTCCTGAGACAGGCGTTCGACCGCGACAACGCGGTCGCTGGATACCACCACCCTAGTCCGTCGGACGTCGTGACATCGCCGGACGGCGCCGGGCCGACGACGCCCTGACCGTGTCCGCGGACTGTCCCGGCCGAGGCGACCCTGTTCGCCTCGGGCCGATCGAGGCCTCCGACGGGCGCCCCGCCCGACCCCTCCGATACAGTGGGCTGTCGTCTCACCGCAGGTGAGCGCCCCCTCCCCGACCCCCGCAGATTGGTCCTGGTGACGAACGTGTCCGGCAACGCCAGCTACGAGTACTCCCGCGCCGCCCTCCTGGCGGTCACCGAGGTGGAGGCCCCCGTCGAAGTCACCTCGCAGGACCTCGACGACCAGCTGGCGGAGGTGCTCACCCGCCTGCGCCTGCCCGGCTCCCTCCTGGAGCGGGTGGCCGGTGTGCGCAGCCGACGGAACTGGGACGAGACCGAGGACTTCCAGGAGGCCGCCGCGCGCGCCGGCGTCGCGGCCCTGGAGCAGGCCGGCGTCCCGCGGGAGCGGGTGGGCCTGCTCGTGAACACGTCGGTGACCCGGGCCACGCTCGAGCCCTCCGTGGCCGTGCGGATCCACCACCTCATGGGGCTGCCCACCTCGGCGACCAACTTCGACATCACGAACGCGTGCCTCGGGTTCGTCAACGGCCTCATGCTCGCCTCCACCCTGGTGGACGCCGGCCAGATCGACTACGCGGTCGTGGTCGCCGCCGAGGACGCCTCGAAGGTGCAGGCCGCCACCGTGGCCAACCTGCACGCCGAGACCACGCACCGCGGCAACTTCATGGAGCAGTTCGCGTCCCTGACGTTGGGCTCCGGGGCCGCCGCCGCCGTCGTCGGCCGCATCGAGGACCACCCGGACGCCCATCGGATCGTCCGCGGGATCACCCGCGCCGGCACCGACCACCACGGCCTGTGCGTGGGCGACCACCACGGCATGTACACCGACTCCACCGCCCTGCTCAAGGACGGTCTCGAGCTCGTGATGGACGCGTGGCACGACGTCCCGGCGGAGTGGGCGTGGCCGGAGGCCGACCGGTTCATCACCCACCAGGTCTCGCAGATGCACACCGACGCGATCGCGGAGTCCGCCCACCTGGACCCGGCGCGCATCCCGACGACGTTCCCCACGCTGGGCAACGTCGGCCCGGCGTCGTTGCCCATCACCCTCGTGCGGGAGATGGACTCCCTGGAGGACGGGGACACAGTGGTCTGCCTGGGCGTGGGCTCGGGTCTGAACACCGCGATGCTCGAGATCGAATGGTGAGCTGAAGGAGCCAGAGCCATGCCCCAGATCCCCGCCGCCCCCGCCGCCCTGCCGCCGGCCGACCGACTGCCCGGCTGGGACCCGGCATGGTCCCGCCTCGTGGAGATCCGCTCCGCCGCGGACCCGGAGGGGACCGTGCGGACGCTGCACGTGGCGGACACCGGTCCCGTGCTCGCGGCGGCCGGGGCCGAGATCGTCGGCACGATCGTGGCGGTGCACGGCAACCCGACCTGGTCCTGGCTGTGGCGGTCCCTGCTCGCGGAGACCGTGCGCCGGGCACGCCGGGGCATGGCCGCGTGGCGCGTCGTGGCGCCGGACCAGCTGGACATGGGCTTCTCCGAGCGCCTCGCGCACGCGGGCTCCCCGTCCGCCGCGTCGATGGGCCGTGCCGGCGACACCTACCGCACGCTGGGTGGCCGCATCGACGACCTGGACGCCCTGCTGGCGGCTCTCGGGCTGCGCGACCTGGCAGCCACCGGCCACCCGCTGATCACGCTCGGCCACGACTGGGGCGGCGTCGTGTCCCTCGGCTGGGCGGCGCGTCATCCGGAGCTGGTGGCCGGCGTCGCGACCCTGAACACCGCGGTCCACCAGCCCGAGGGGGCGCCGATCCCCGCCCCGCTGCAGGCCGCCCTCGCCGGGCCCGTCCTGCCGGCCTCCACCGTCACCACGGACGCCTTCCTCTCCGTGACGACCTCCCTCGCCACGCCGGCCCTCGACCGCGAGACCCGGGCGGCCTACCACCTGCCCTACGACACGGCGGCCCGACGCGGCGGCGTCGGCGGCTTCGTCGCGGACATCCCGGCCGACCCCCGCCACGGCAGCCATCCCGAACTGCAGCGGGTGGGAGAGGACCTCGCCGCCCTGGGCCGCACCGACGTGCCCGCTCTCATCCTGTGGGGCGCCGACGACCCGGTCTTCCTGGACCGCTACCTCGACGACCTCCGCGACCGCCTGCCCCACGCGCGCGTGCACCGTTACGAGCAGGCGGGACACCTGCTCGTGGACGACCGCGACATCACCGCGCCCCTGCTGCAGTGGGCCCAGCTGCTGCGCGGCGGCCAGCTCTCCGACCCCGCCTCGGGGCTGCCGGGCCCCGTCCCGCACGCCACCGCCGACGCCGCCGCCGACCCGGGCCTGGAGGTGGACCTCGGGGAGGATCCCGGAGCCCGCGAGCCCGGCGTGGTCCGGCTCTGGGACCACCTGCGCGACTGGGGCGCCCCCGGCTCGGACCACCGCGAGTACACGGCGCTGGTGGACATGGCCGGCGCCCAGGCCGGCCGCTCGCTCGTGGGAACCGCCCGCCGACCCGTGGCCGTCACCTGGGGCGAGCTGCAGGAGATGGTCTCGGCCATCGCCACCGGGCTGTGGGCCGCGGGCATGCGGCCGGCCGACCGGGTCGCCATGCTCGTGCCGCCGGGCCGCGACCTGTCGGCGGCCCTGTACGCCGTGCTGCGCGTGGGCGCCGTCGCCGTGGTGGCGGACCAGGGCCTCGGCGTCAAGGGCATGACCCGGGCGATGAAGTCGGCCCGCCCCCGGTGGATCATCGGCCGCACCCCCGGGCTGACGCTCGCCCGCGCCCAGTCGTGGCCGGGCACCCGGATCTCCGTGACCGAGCCGGGCGCCGCCCAGCGCCGCCTGCTCGACGTCTCCGACTCGCTCTACGCGATGGTCGACCGCCACCGCGACCCGGCCGCGGGCGACGCCGTCGACGAGCACGGCACCGTGCTGCCCGAGCCCGCCCTGGACGCGGACGCCGCGGTGCTGTTCACCTCCGGCTCCACGGGCCCGGCCAAGGGCGTCGTGTACACGCACGAGCGGCTGGGCCGCCTCGTGGCGCTGATCTCCCGCACCCTGGGCATCCGCCCGGGCGGGTCCCTGCTGGCCGGCTTCGCCCCGTTCGCGCTGCTCGGACCCGCCCTCGGCGCCGCGTCCGTCTCCCCGGACATGGACGTCACCCAGCCGGCCACCCTCACCGCGCAGAAGCTGGCCGACGCCGCGATCGCCGGGCAGTCGAGCGTGCTGTTCGCCTCCCCCGCCGCCCTGGCGAACGTGGTCGCGACCGCCGACGGCCTCGACGCGCCCCGGCGCGAGGCCCTCGACGCCGTGCGCCTCGTGCTCTCGGCCGGCGCCCCCGTGCACCCGCAGCTGATGCGTCAGGTCTCGGACCTGATGCCGAACGCCCGGGTCCACACGCCGTGGGGCATGACCGAGGGGCTGCTGCTCACGGACATCGACGGCGCCGAGGTGCAGCGCCTGCGCACCGCCGACGACGAGGGCGTCTGCGTGGGCTCCGCGCTGCCCACGGTGTCCCTGGCCATCGCGCCGCTGCTCGAGGACGGCAGCGCCGAGGACGTCATCCTCGACCCCGCGCGGGGCCACGGCGTCCTCGGCGAGATCGTGGTCAGCGCCCCCCACCTGAAGGACCGCTACGACGCGCTCTGGCACACCGACCAGCAGAGCAAGCGCGACGGGCTGTGGCGGCGGGACGGCCGGGTGTGGCACCGCACCGCCGACGTCGGCCACTTCGACGCCGAGGGCCGCGTCTGGCTCGAGGGTCGGCTCCAACACGTGATCACCACGCCCGAGGGCCCGGTCGGTCCGGGCGGGCCCGAGAAGACCGTCGACGCGCTCGGGCCGGTGCGGCGCAGCGCCGTCGTCGGCGTCGGGCCCCGGGGCACGCAGGCCGTGGTCGTCGTCG
>NZ_KV825176.1:0-934 GCF_001816085.1 Micrococcus sp. HMSC31B01 | reverse complement strand
CTATGGGCAGCTTTTCATGGCCGCTTACAGGCCACCGGGATCGACCACCAGATCCCGTACCGGTTCGCCGTGGGGTCTGCGGGATTCCTGCCGCTGCGCGGGCTTCCTCCCGCCGCTCCACCCGCGCCCCGGCCTCGAGGACGCCTCGGGAGTCCCCGGGCAGCGAACTCCGGCCTTCTCGCTCCCAGCCGTCGATCACCCACCGGGAGTCTGCCCGCGGACGAGCCCCCTGGCGGGCCGGCCCTGAGCCCAGCACGTACTCCGCCTCCGTCTCCAGGACCGCTCGGATGCTCGGGTGCGCTGCCAGCACGTCCTCTCCGTCGGGCTCCTCTGCCAGTACCTCGCGGCCGCCACCGTGCCGACCAGGGCCGCGTGATCGCGTCGTTCCTCGGCCGGGTCCATGTGAGGTCGAGGCCGGCGAGGGCCTGCACGAGCTGACCAACGGAGACCGCTGGACGAGACTCGGCGCCGGGCCGCCCACTGGTGACGGTGAAGAGGCTGCGGGACGTGCCCCGCGACCCGGGTCACGATCATGTCGGAGCCAGGACGCGAGGCCTGTGGCTCGCGGGCTGAGGATCATCCCCCGTTCCAGGCCGAGGCGGCGTCCGCGCGGGCCGGCCACCCGCTCGTGCCCACGCGACGTCGTCGGCCGATCCACACCGGGAGGACGGTGTGATCGAGATCTGCGCCCGGTCCACGCCCCCGCCACCGTCCAGACCCCCGTGCCGTCGTCGTCGGCCTCCTGGGAGCTCTCCCCCGGCCTCGGCGGATTCGGGCCGCTCGATACTCGCTTCCCATCCAGAGGGGCCTGGCGAGGCTCCCGTTTCCCGGACGAAAGCGTTCGGGAAGGCTCCCGTTTCCCGCACGAAAGCGCCGGGGCTCAGCGTCCGGGGGCACGACGACGGCGGGCCGGCCCTCCGAAGAGGACCGGCCC
>NZ_KV825175.1:0-714 GCF_001816085.1 Micrococcus sp. HMSC31B01 | reverse complement strand
CAACAACGTCATGCCCTCCTACATCTAGTCGGGCTATCCTGGGAGGTCATTGACGACCACGTCCTCCGCCGTCCCCTCCGGGCGCACGGCCAGGCTGGTCCCACCGATGCCGCGGCGCACCGCCACGCCGGTGCCGGACCCCGCCGACCCGAGACGAGAGCACGGCCGCCCCTGCGGCGCCGGCCCGACGCGGTGGACCCACATGACGAGGAGCAGGTGACGCACATGCCCACCGGGCGCATCAAGTTCTACGACTCGACCAAGGGCTTCGGGTTCGCCCAGACGGACGAGGGCGAGGAGGTCCACGTGCCCGCCTCGGCCCTGCCGGCCGGGGTGACCGAGCTGCGCGGAGGCACCCGCGTGGAGTTCGGCGTGGCCGAGGGCCGCCGCGGCAAGCAGGCGCTCTCGCTGCGCGTGCTCGACGCCGCACCCTCGGTGGTCCGCAACCACCGACCCGGCGCCACCGAGATGGCCGTCCTCATGGAGGACCTCATCACGTGGCTGGACCAGACCTCCAACGGCCTGCGCCGCGGCCGCTACCCCCAGCGCGCCCAGGCGCAGAAGATGGCGCAGGTGCTGCGCCGTGTCGCCGACGATCTGGAGGCCTGAGCCATGACCACCCACGACGACGCCCCGCGCGTCGACCACCGGAGCCCCGACGCCGAGCCCGCGCCCGCGGAGGAGAGGGCGGCCGTGCCGCCCGCGCGTCGCCGG
>NZ_KV825174.1:0-6244 GCF_001816085.1 Micrococcus sp. HMSC31B01 | reverse complement strand
CAACAACGTCATGCCCTCCTACATCTAGGCTGGCGCGCCCTTGTCCCTTCATCCGGGGCGTGGCCATCATGGACCGGATCCCCGTCGAGAACTGCAGAATTGAGAATGTCTGATGTACCCCACCCCGATTACCTTCGACGTGGCGCGCGCCGGCCGCGCTCTCGCCCAGGTCAGTGTCCGCACCCTGGCCACCGCGGCCGGTCTCGAGAAGGAGCAGCTGCGCCGCTTCGAGAAGGGGCTGGCCCACCTGCGGGTGGACGAGCGTCTGCGTCTGGAGAAGGCCCTGCTGAAGTACGGCGTCGGGCTGGTCCCGGAGGACGAGTTCGGCGGCACGGGGGTCCGCCGGATCTTCACCGCCGAGAAGTCCCGGCGCCTCGAGGCCATGGAGAACGAAGGCGGCCCCGCGTACGAGGACGACATCTGAGTCCTCCGCCGACAGGCGGACGGCCCCGCATCCCGGGCAGGGATGCGGGGCCGTCGTCGTCGGTCCGCCGGTGGCGGGGGCTCAGGCGGACTGCAGCGCCTTCGTGACCTCGCTCAGGCCCTCCTTGAGGAGGTCTTCACCGATGGTCAGCGGCGGCAGGAAGCGTACGACGTTGCCGTAGGTGCCGCAGGTGAGCAGGATGACGCCGGCGGCGCGCACGGCCGCGGCCACGGTGGCGGTCAGCGTCGCGTCCGGCTCGCCGGTGGCGGGGTCCACGAACTCGATCGCCATCATCGCGCCGCGGCCGCGGACCTCGGCGATGCGGTCGTCGGCGTTCTGCGCGAAGTGCTCGCGGATGACCTGCTCGATCCGGCGGGCCTTCTCCAGGAGACCGTCCTCCTCGACGGCCTCGAACACGGCGAGCGCCGCCGCCGTGGCGACGGGGTTGCCGCCGTAGGTGCCCCCGAGGCCGCCCGGGTGCACGGAGTCCATCACCTCGGCGCGGCCGGTGACGCCGGAGAGCGGCATGCCGCCGGCGATGCCCTTGGCGGTCGCCATCAGGTCCGGCTCGATGCCCTCGGTCTCGGAGGCGAACCAGGCGCCGGTGCGGGCGATGCCGGACTGGACCTCGTCCGCGATGAACAGGACGTCGTTGGCCTTGCACCACTCGACCACGGCCGGCAGGAAGCCCTCGGCCGGGACGATGAAGCCGCCCTCGCCCTGGATCGGCTCCATGATCACGGCGGCCAGGTTGTCGGCACCGATCTGCTTCTCCAGCGCGGAGATGGCGCGCTGCGCGGCCTCGGCGCCGGACAGGCCGTCCCGCAGCGGGTAGGAGCCGGGCACGCGGTAGATCTCGGGGGCGAACGGTCCGAAGCTGTGCTTGTAGGGCATGGACTTGGCGGTCAGCGCCATCGTCAGGGTGGTGCGGCCGTGATAGGCGTGGTCGAACGCGGCCACGGCCTGCTTGCCGGTGTAGGCGCGGGCCACCTTGACGGCGTTCTCCACGGCCTCGGCGCCGGAATTGAACAGGGCGGTGCGGGTCTCGCCGGGGATCGGGCTGGTGCGGTCCAGCTGCTCGGCCACGGCCACGTAGCCCTCGTACGGCGTGATCATGAACGAGGTGTGGGTGAACTGCGCGACCTGCTCCTGGACGGCGGCCACGACGCGCGGGTGGGAGGCGCCCACGGAGGTGACGGCGATGCCGGAGGCCAGATCGATCAGGCGGTTGCCGTCCACGTCCTCGAGGATGCCGCCCGCGGCGCGGGCCGCGTACACCGGCATCGTGGTGGCCACGCCGGCTGGGACGGCGCGCTTCTGGCGCTCGGCGAGCTCACGGGAGCGTGGGCCGGGCAGCTCGGTGGCCAGATGGCGGGTCTGCTCGAGGTCGGGGGTGGCGGTCATGGGGATGCCTCCTGGGGACGGCTCACGGGGAGCGTGGACGACGGGCGGGCACGACGACGACGCGTCGGGCCGCGTCCTCCCATGGTGGGGCGTCGAGTCCATGCCGTCCAGTGATGATCTGGCATGGTGGCTATGCTCATCCGGCATGGAGGAGAAACTGCTCAGGGCCTTCGTCACGGTGGCCGAGGTCGGCACGGTCTCGGGGGCCGCGATCCGCCTGGATCTCGTGCAGTCCGCGCTCAGTCGGCAGCTGCAGCGGCTTCAGCGTGAGCTGCGCCTGCCCCTGTTCGCCCGGGTCGCCGGCCGGTTCGAGCTGACGACGGCCGGCGAGGCGTTCCTCCCGGTGGCGCGCGAGGTCCTCGTCGCCCATCGACGGGCGGAGCAGGCGGCCCGCGCGCTCGCCTCCGGTCGGCTCACGGACGTGGCCGTGGCCGCGCCGGGCACCACCCTCATCGATGTCGTGCTGCCGTTCGTGGCCACCTTCGGCGAGGAGGACCCGCGCCCGCGCGTCGCGGAGACCCAGCTGGACGACTCGCTGCTCGACGCCGTCGCGCGGCACGACCTCGTGGTGATGCCGACGGTGCCGCCCCCCTCCGTCGCGTCGCTGCCGCTGATGGACCTGCCGGTCTGGGCGTACGTCGCCCCGGGCCACCCCTGGGCGGGCCGGACGCGGGTGTCCCTCGACGACCTCGTGGCCCAACCCGTCGTCGCGCCCGCCCGCACCTTCATGGCGCGACGCGTCCTCGACGGCGCCGTGGCCGTGGCGGGCCTCACGCCGCCGGCCCTCGTCGAGGCGAACTCCGGGCGGGTGGCCCAGGCCCTGGTCGCGACGGGGGCGGGCGTCGCCGTCGTCACCGAGGACCCGGCCTTCGGGCTGACGCCGGTGCGGGTCATCGCGCAGGGGCGGACGCTCGCGGTACGACTGCACGCGGCGTGGCGGGAGGACCACTTCGCCGCCGAGACGCTGCAGGCGCTCGCCCGTCGCCTGCAGGCCTTCGTCCGGGACCGCTATGCCGAGCCCGGGGATGACGCGCCGCGCTGAGGCCGGAGCGCGTGAGACCATGCCGTCGTCGGACGCGGCCCCGGGCGGGCCGCGTCGATGCACACGAGGGGAGAACCCGGATGAACACCACCGTCCGACGCGCCCTGTGGGTGGTCCTGGTGCTGCTGTGCCTGGGCCTCGTGTTCCTCGCGCTGCGCGGGGTGCTGGCGGTCGGCGCCGTGCCGATCAGCGCTGCCCCCACCCTCAGCGCCACGGCGTCCGCGACCCCGTCGCCGTCGTCCTCAGCACGCTCCACGCCCAGCCCTGCACCGACGGCCACACCGACCCCGACGCCGACCCCGTCCTCCGCGGCACCCACGGGCGAAGCGGCGGTTCCCGGCGGGACCCAGGAACCCGCCGGCACGCCCACATCGGCGGAGCCCACGCCGTCCGAGGAGCCGACCCCCACCGAGGAGCCGGCCCCCGCCGCGGCCGCCCACCTCTCCGGCCCCGCCGCCCCGTGGGACGAGATCACGGCGACACCCGTGCACGTGGACGTCCACCAGGACGGCGAGCAGATCGTCGGAGCGGGGATCGACCTGACACAGTTGGACGAGGGCGGCGACCTCGACCCGGAGCCGCAGACGGTCGGCTGGTACGGTCCGCCGCAGTGGGGCACCACGCCGGGGGAGCGCTCCCCGTACGCGGGGGTCCTGGCCGGGCACGTCGTCTACTACGGCGTGCGGGACGTGTTCTGGAACCTGGGCGACGTGCGGGCGGGCGCCGTCGTCGTGGTGACGTACGACGACGGCACGCAGGCCGCCTTCGAGGCGGACGCGGACGCGGTCTCGGTGGAGAAGGAGGCGCTCACCCAGGATCCGGCGCACCGCTGGGCCTGGGAGCCCGGGGGCGATGACGCAAAGGTCACGCTGATCACGTGCGACCTCGTGCCGGGCACCGGGATGGCCGGGAACGCCTTCAACAACTGGGTGGTGCAGGCCACCCGCGTCGCCTGAGGCCGCGGCGACCCCGGGGCCGGGAGGCCGGAGGGGTACCCTGGGGAGGCCGGGGCGGCCGACCGCGTCGGACCGCCATTGACCCCGTGACCGGGTGACGACCGCCGAGAGGACCTGCGCCCATGAGCCGAGCCGACATCGCCCCCGCCCGCGTGCGCCCCCGCCGCTGGAGCGTGGCCGTCGGAGGGGCGCTCCTGAGCATCACCCTGGCCACCGGCGGCTGCAGCGTCGCCGAGGAGCCCGGACAGACCGGTGGCACGGAGGCGGGGAACACCTACCTGGAGGGCGTGCTGGCCAGCCCCAGCCAGACGTCCGCCGACCCGCTCGCGGCGGACATCCAGTTCGCGGGTCTGCTGCTGCGCAACCACCGCGACGCGATCCAGCAGTCCGATGAGGTGCTGGGCAAGGACGGCGTGGACCAGGAGATCCGGGCCACCGCCGAACGGATGAAGTCCGAGCACGAGGAGCGGGCGCGCCGGCTCGAGTCGATGCTCGAGGGCTGGGGCGTCCCCTCGGATGACGTGCGCGGTGCGGGTGCCGAGTCGACCCCGTCTGCGCAGCCCGAGTCCACGGAGGACGCGGAGCCGACCCAGATCGTGGGCGACGAGTTGCGCGCCGGACTCCTGTCCGACCGGGAGAAGAACGTGCTGGCCGCCGCCGAGCCGGAGGAGGCAGGACGGATCTACCTGCTCCAGATGCGCCGCCTCTATCAGGGCGCGCTGACGATCTCCGCCACGGAGGCGGAGGACGGCTCGGACGACGCGGCGAAGGAGCTGGCCTCCAGCGTGGTCGAGGGCCATCGCAAGGAGCTGGAGAGTTTGGCCGAGACGCTCGCGGAGATGGGCGTGATCGGGTCGAGCGGGGCGCGCACGGCGGAACCGTCCGGGTTCACCGGCCCCATCAAGATCGAGGGCACCGGCGCGAACGGCGGCTCCGTCCCCTCGGACTTCGTCCCGGAGCCGGTGCAGCGGGTGCGCAACTTCCGCGCCACCCAGAAGCCGGTGCTGCCGTCGTCGAGCTCGCCCAGTTCCTCCAGTGCGTCGGGCTCCGCCAGCGCGTCCGGCCGGGACGCCGAGGACCAGCGGGGGCGGGACGCCGCATCGGCGAGCCCGTCGCCCAGCCCGGCCGACACGGCGCAGGCCACCCCGGGCCCCTCCTCCGGGGCAAGCCCCTCGCCCAGCGCATCCCGCTGACGCGCCGGCCGGCCCGATCCGCATCGGGCGTCGCCGTGACCGAGTCGATAGCGTTTCATCACCGGACAGTGACCCGCATCACGTCCGTGCGGCGTAGATTCGTGCCGACGCAGCGAGTGCGGCATCCGGTCGATCTCGGGCGTCCGGGCCGAAGAACCCTTCGGCCCGTCGCAGCACCGCACCCCTGGAGGAGCACGATGCGCACCGCCCGACCGACCCGCCTTGCCGCCGCCCTGGGCGTCGGCGTCCTTCTCACCGGCCTGGGGGCGACCCCTGCCCTCGCCTCACCCGCCCACCCCGCTGGATGGACCGCCGAGCACGGCCTGCCCGGCGGATCCTTCCTCGTGGCCAGCGCGGAGGGTGAGACCGGTGCCTCCTTCGGCACCGAGTTCGAGGTGGACGAGTCCGACATCCGCCTGACGGTGGCCCCGGTGCTGGAAGGGGAGACCCGCGGCGCCGAGACCGAGGTCCCGTTCACGTACGACGACGAGCTGGAGCGCGGTGACTTCGACGTCGCCGCGGCCCGGCGGAGCCTGGGCGAGTCGGGGACCGGCCCCGTCGTCTACACCCTCTACGTCCTGGGCGGCGAGGTGGCCGCCCTCACCTACGGTCCGGACGCCGACCTCACCGACGCTGACCCGGGCGAGCCACTGCGCGCCGACCAGCGGCATGAGCTCGGCTTCCACATGCTCCCCACCGCCTGGGACACCACCCTGCTCGCGGCGCCGGGGGAGCGATACGTGTTCATCTCCTCGAACACGGGCGATGAGGCAGCGCCGCTGACGCTCGTTGCGGGCCCGGCCGAGGGCCGGGTCGTCGAGGTGACGGAGGAGGAGACCGGCGGTCCGCGCGGCTACGTGTACCAGGCGCCCGAGGGCTTCACCGGATCCGACACCGTCACCCTGCGGGCCACGAGGGACGGCGTGACGACGACGCGGACGGTGACCGTGCGGTTCGGCGATCCCCGCGTGGACCTCTACGACTGGGAGAACGGGCGGATCCCGGGGTTCGTGACCTTCCCCGTGGCCGGCCTGTTCGACGCACCGGCTCCGGGCCAGCCGGCCGATCCCGACACCCCCACGGAGCCGGCGGAGCCCGAGACCCCCGCGGACCCGGCCGAGGGCGAGCACACGGTGCCGGACACGGTCGAGACCGGGCGTGGTCCGGCGGCGTGGCCCGCCGCCGTCGCGGTGCTGACCGCGGGCGTCCTGGCCGTGGTGCGCCG
>NZ_KV825173.1:0-3596 GCF_001816085.1 Micrococcus sp. HMSC31B01 | reverse complement strand
GGCCGGGCCCTCCGCGGTGGAGGGCCCGGCCGGCGTCGCGCGCGGATCGGCCACGTCAGTGACCCCGCACCGGCTGCCGGTCCGCCGGCAGGGCGTCCCACTGCCGCTGCAGCTCCTTCTCCTCGGCCGTGGCGAACAGCCCGGCCGGGGCGAAGCGCTGCGAGGGCACGTACGGGTCCTGGTGGTCGATGACCTCGGTGCCGCGGAAGGCGCGCACCGTGGCGAGCACCGACGTCGTGATGACGATCAGCGCCAACACCAGGAAGACGACGGAGAGCGTGCCCTGGATGAAGGTGTTGCGGACCACGGCCTCCATGGCCGGCACGGACTTCGCGGCGCCGAAGCTCGTCTTCCCCGCCGCCAGCGCGTCCTGGAACGCGCGATGCTGCGCCCAGTAGCCCACCGCCGGGATGGAGGAGAAGATCTTCTGGAACGACGCCACGGTGGTGACCACGGTGATGAACGCCAGCGGCAGCGCCACGATCCACAGGCCCCGGAAGTCCCGGCGGCGCGCGACGATCGTCAGGACGACGGCGAGCGCGATCGCCGCGAGCAGCTGGTTGGCGATGCCGAACAGCGGGAACAGCGTGTTGATGCCGCCCAGCGGATCGGTGACGCCCATGATCAGCACGGCGCCCCACGCGGCCACCATGATGGCCGTGCAGACCCACGCGCCCACGCGCCACGAGGTGTCCTTGAAGCGCGGGACCACGTTGCCCAGGGAGTCCTGGAGCATGAACCGGGCCACGCGGGTGCCGGCGTCGACGGCGGTGAGGATGAACAGCGCCTCGAACATGATCGCGAAGTGGTACCAGAAGCCCATGAGCGCGTCGCCGCCCACGAGCTGGCCCATGATGTGCGCCAGGCCGACCGCGAGGGTGGGGGCGCCGCCGGTGCGGGAGACCACGGTCTCCTCGCCCACGAGGTCGGCCAGGTGGGTCAGGTCCCCGGGGGTGAGGTTCACCCCGGCCAGGCCGAGGCCCATGACGAAGTCGACGGCGGTCTCCGGGGTGCCGCCAGTGAGGGCGGCCGGGGAGTTCATGGCGAAGTAGATGCCGCGGTCGAGCGAGACGGCGGCCACGAGCGCCATGATGGCCACGAAGGCCTCCATGAGCATGCCGCCGTAGCCGATGAAGCGGGTCTGCCGCTCCTTCTCCACCATCTTGGGCGTCGTGCCCGAGGCGATCAGCGCGTGGAAGCCGGAGAGCGCACCGCACGCGATGGTGACGAACAGGAACGGGAACAGCGAACCGGGCCACACCGGGCCGGTCTGGCCCGAGGCGAACTCGGAGAACGCGGGGGTGCCGATGCGCGGCTGCACGACGACGATGGCCAGCGCGAGACCGGCGATCACGCCGATCTTCATGAAGGTGGACAGGTAGTCGCGCGGAGCGAGCAGCAGCCACACGGGCAGCACGGCCGCGACGAACCCGTAGATGATCACGGCCCAGGCGATGGTGGTGCGGTCCAGGGTGAACAGGGCCGCGCCCCACTCGGTCCCGGCCACCCAGCCGCCGCCGATGATGGCGGCCAGGAGCAGGACGAACCCGATCACGGAGATCTCGGTGATGCGGCCCGGGCGGATCCAGCGCAGGTACACGCCCATGAAGAGCGCGATCGGGATGGTCATGGCCACGGAGAACACGCCCCACGGGGACTCGCCCAGGGCGTTGACCACCACGAGGGCCAGGATGGCCGTGATGATCACCATGATCAGCAGGGTCGCGACGATCGCGGCGGTGCCCCCGACGCGGCCCAGCTCGTCCCGGGCCATCTGGCCGAGCGAGCGGCCGCCGCGGCGCATCGAGAAGAACAGGACGAGGTAGTCCTGGACCGCGCCGGCCAGGATCACGCCGACGATGATCCAGATGGTGCCGGGCAGATAGCCCATCTGCGCGGCGAGCACGGGGCCCACGAGCGGACCGGCGCCGGCGATGGCCGCGAAGTGGTGGCCGTAGAGCACGCGGCGGTCGGTGGCCACGTAGTCCCGGCCGTCGGCCCGGTACTCGGCCGGGGTGGCGCGGGTGTCGTCCGGGTGGACGATCATGCGCTCGACGTACTTCGAGTAGAAGCGGTAGCCGATCGCGAACGTCGCCACGGCGGCGAACACGAACCAGATCGCGTTGATCGTCTCGCCGCGGTGCAGGGCGAGCATGGTCCAGGCGACGCCGCCGAGCAGGGCGACGGCCACCCAGACGGCGATCTTCGCGGGCGTCCAGCGGGGCCGGCCGGCGGCCTCGGTGGGCGGGAGGTCTTCCGGCGTCGTGGCCGGGAGTGGGGCGCCCTCGGCGGCCGCGGAGGAGCGGTGCGAGCTCACGGGGGTCTCCGTTCGTGGGGTGGGGTCAGACGAGGCGGTGCAGCCAGCCGTGGCGGTCCTCGACGCGCCCGGTCTGGATGCCCTCGAGCTCGGTGCGGATCTTCAGGGCCACGTCGGCCCCGCCGGCGGACTCGATCACGTCGTCGCCGTCGAGCAGACGGCCGATCGGGGTCACGACGGCGGCGGTGCCGCACGCGAAGACCTCGGTGATCTCGCCCGAGCGGACGCCCTCGGCCCACTCGGCGAGGGTGACGCGACGCTCCTCGACGGTCAGGCCCATGTCCCGGCCGAGCTGGAGGATCGAGGAGCGGGTGACGCCCTCGAGGATCGTGCCGGTGAGCGCCGGGGTGACGAGGCGGCCGTCGGCGTGCACGAAGAACACGTTCATGCCGCCGAGCTCCTCGATCGCGTCGTCGTGGTACTGGTCGAGGAACACGACCTGGTCGGCGCCCTTCGCCGCGGCCTGCAGCTGGGGCAGCAGCGAGGCGGCGTAGTTGCCGCCGGTCTTGGCCGCGCCCGTGCCGCCCTTGCCGGCGCGGGCGTAGTCACGCGAGACCCAGATGGTCACCGGCTTGAGCTCGCCGCCGAAGTAGTTGCCGGCCGGCGAGGCGATCACCATGTACCGCACCTGCCGGGCCGGGCGGACGCCGAGGAACGCCTCGGAGGCGAACATGAAGGGGCGCAGGTAGAGGGACTGGCCCGGGCCGGTGGGCACCCAGGCCCGGTCCGCCTCGAGCTGGGCCTGCAGCGAGCCGAGGAACAGCTCCTCGGGCAGCTCCGGCAGGGCCAGGCGGCGGGCGGAGCGGTTCAGGCGGGCCGCGTTGGCCTCGGGGCGGAACGTCCACACCGACCCGTCCTCGTGCCGGTAGGCCTTCAGGCCCTCGAAGATCTCCTGGCCGTAGTGCAGCACGGCGGCCGCGGGGTCCAGGGACAGCGGGCCGTAGGGCTCCACGCGGGCGTCATGCCACGCGCCGCCGTCCTCGTCCCAGGTCCAGTCGATCGAGACCATGTGGTCCGTGAAGACGTTGCCGAAACCGGGGTCCTGGAGGATCTCGACGCGCTGCTGATCGGACATCGGGGACAGATGTGGTTGCCGCGTGAACACGGTCTCGGACACGGTGGGATCACTCCTCGTGACGGGTGACGGATGGGGACGGCTCCGGTGCCGGGCACGACGCGCGGGGGGCCACGGCGCCGGGCGTGGCACACGCCACAGGCCGTCGCCCCATCCTAGACCCGGCGTCGACGCGCCGGGCCCGCGCGTCAGACCCGCGCGGCG
>NZ_KV825172.1:0-3055 GCF_001816085.1 Micrococcus sp. HMSC31B01 | reverse complement strand
CGAGACAACCCGCCCACCCCCGAGCTGTTCGTCCTCCTCGGCCCGGACTCGGACGTCGGCCGCCACCTGGCCCGCCGCCGGTACGCGGCCGGCCTCGCCGCCCTGCGCCGCTGGAAGGCGGCCCTGCCCGCAGGCAGCCCCCACGCCGACGTCGTCACCCACCTCTCCGCCCCCGGCCGCCGCCTCGACACCGGGCACGCCGTGAAGACCCTCCGCGCCGCCCGCCAGGCCCGCATCCCCGCCGTCCTGACCAACGCCGTGCGCTACGCGGCCCCGGACGGTGCCGCCACCGCGGACGTCCTCGACGCCGTCCGTGCCCTCAGCTCCCTCGACGCCCTCCACGACCTGCAACCCAACGGGCAGGGCTGGCTCAAGTCCACCGCCGCCATGCACCGCATCGCCCACGAGGTCGCCTCCGCCGCCGACGACCGCCCTGCCCCCCTGCTCGAGGCCACCCGCCGCCTCGCCGAGGCCTGCGCGCTCGACCCCGAGACCGACCTCGGCTGGGGCGTGCCCCGCGTCCCCGAGGCCGCCGTCATCGGCATCGACGGCCCCCCGGAGCACGTGCTGCGCGCGCGCACCCGCACCGGCCTCCTCGCCCGCTACCCCCACCTCCACACCGGGGGAGGCCTCCCCGGCACCAGCCAGGCGGCCCGGGACCTGCAGGACCGCGCCGAACACGAGCTCGGCATCATCACCCGACTCGGCTTCTCCTCCTACTTCCTCACCGTGGCCGCCGTCGTCGACCTCATCGAGGGCATGGGCATCCGCGTGGCCGCCCGCGGCTCCGGCGCCTCCTCCCTCGTCAACCACGCCCTGCGCATCTCCCATGTCGACCCCATGGCCAACGGCCTGATCATGGAGCGCTTCCTCTCCACCGACCGCTCCACCCTCCCGGACATCGACATCGACGTGGAGTCCGCCCGCCGCCACGAGATCTACCACGCCGTCGTCGATCGCTTCGGCGCCGAGCGCACCACCCTCATGAGCATGCAGAACGCCTACCGGGCCCGCGGCGCCGTCCGCGACGCCGGCCTCGCCCTCGGCATGCCCGAACCCGAGGTGGACGCCATCGCCAAGCAGCTCTGGCGCTTCTCCGCCTCGAACTTCCGCGAGGCCCTCCAGCGCATGCCCGAACTCGGCGGCCTCTCCCGCCGCATCGAGTCCGGCCGCGCCGAGGGCGACCGCCAGCTGGACCTGCTCGTCGACCTCACCGAACGCCTCGACCGCCTGCCCCGCCACATCTCCATGCACCCCTGCGGCGTCATCCTCGGCGACGCCACCCTGCTGCACCGCACCCCCGTCCAACCCTCCGGCATGGGCCTGCCCATGAGCCAGTTCGACAAGCACGACATGGACCCCATGGGCTTCCTCAAGCTCGACATCCTCGGCGTGCGCATGCAGTCCGCCATCGCCTACACGATCGCCGAGGTCGAACGCACCACGGGCGAGCGCATCGACCTCGAACAGGTGCCCCTCGACGACCCCGCCACCTACGCGATGATCCGCACCACCCACACCCTCGGCTGCTTCCAGATCGAGTCCCCGGGCCAGCGCGAACTCGTCGGCAAACTCGCCCCCCGCGAGTTCAACGACCTCACCGTGGACATCTCCCTCTTCCGCCCCGGCCCCATGCAGTCCGACATGGTCCGACCCTTCCTCGAACAGCGGCACGGCTGGGCACCCGCCCACTACCCGCACCCCGACCTGCGGCCCGTCCTCGCCGAGACCCACGGGGTCACCGTCTTCCACGAACAGGTCCTGCGCACCATGGACGTCATGACCGGCTGCGGACTGGCCCGCGCCGACGAGCACCGCCGCCTCCTCGGCGGCCCGCAGGAACACCTCGTCGAAGAGGCCTTCCGCACCGGCGCCCTCGCCCGCGGCTACTCCCTCGAAGTCATCGACGAGGTCTGGGCCACCCTCTCCGCCTTCGGCTCCTTCGGCTTCTGCAAGGCCCACGGCGCCGCCTTCGCCGTCCCCACCTACCACTCCGCCTGGCTCAAGACCCACCACCCCGCCGCCTTCATGGCCGCCATCCTCGAACACAACCCCGGCATGTACCCCGCCCGCCTCATGGTCGCCGAGGCCCGCCGCATGGGCATCCCCGTCCTCCCCGTGGACGTCAACGCCTCCTCCCGCCACGTCCACGTCGAATG
Source organism: Micrococcus sp. HMSC31B01 (assembly GCF_001816085.1). NCBI lineage: Bacteria > Bacillati > Actinomycetota > Actinomycetes > Micrococcales > Micrococcaceae > Micrococcus > Micrococcus sp. HMSC31B01. The sequence continues at coordinate 896 of NZ_KV825172.1, read as the reverse complement.
GGTCCCCGCCCACCCCGAGATCGACGACGGCGCCCCCGGCCGCTGGGGCATCCGCCTGCCCCTCACCAGCCTCTCCGGACTCAGCGAAGCCGAGACCGACCGCCTCGACGCCGGCCGCCCCTACCGCTCCCTCGCCGACGTCCGCGACCGCGCCCGCCCCACCGCCCGCAACCTCGAACGCCTCGCCCAGCTCGGCGCCCTCGACTGCCTCCTCCCACCCGGCGGCGCCTCCCGCATCGACCTCGTCCACCACCTCGAACTCCAGCACTCCACCACCCACGGCACCGCCCCCGGCCGCACCGCCCCGCGCTCGCGGTCCGCCCGTCCACGGCAGGTGGAGGGCCAGCTGGCCCTGGACCTGCCGGACACCGAGCTCACCGCCCTCGCCCCGCTCTTCCCGGACCCGGCCCCGGCCGCCCGGGTCCGCACCGAGCTGGAGCTCACCGCCCTGGACGTCACCGCCCACCTCATGGACTCCCACGCCCCGTACCTGGACGCGCTCGGCGTCACCCGGGCGAAGGACCTGCTCGGGCTGCGCACGCAGTCCCGGGTGCTCGTGGCCGGGGTGCGCGTGGCCACCCAGACCCCGCCCATGCGCAGCGGCAAGCGGGTGGTGTTCCTCTCCGTGGACGACGGCACCGGCTGCGTGGACGCCTCCTTCTTCACGGAGGCCCAGCACGCCTCCGGGGAGATGCTCTTCTCCGCCCGCCTCCTGCTGATCGAGGGCACCGTCCGGCGCACCGGCGACCGGGCCGTGTCCGTCCAGGCCGTGCGCGCCTGGGACCTGCACCGGCCCGAGACGCTCCCGGACCCCGACTACCTGGACGCCACCCGGCAGCAGTGGCGGGACTGGCTCGCGGCGGACCGCCGAGCCGCCGCCGCGCGCCGCAGCAGCC
>NZ_KV825171.1:0-1915 GCF_001816085.1 Micrococcus sp. HMSC31B01 | reverse complement strand
GGCGGGCGCGCTCCTCTGGCTCGCCGTGGACGCGGTGGTGCATGCGGCGGACGGGGTGCTCCCGGCCGGCGCCCGCGTGATGCTGATCGTCATCTACGCGCTGCTCGCCCTGTGGATCATCGCGACCTCCGTCGCCCTGCTGCGCGGTCGGGCGTGGAGCCGCGGCGCCGCCGTCGCGATCCAGCTCTTCGGTGTGCTCCTGTCCTCGTGGCTCTTCAGCGTGGACGCCGCCGCTCTGGGTGGGCCGCTGCTCGCGGTCTCCGGCGTCGCGCTGCTCACCCTCTTCACGACGCCGGTCACCCGGCATCTCACCCCCGCCCCGGAGGCCTCGACGGACGCCTGAGCCCCGCCCCGACGACGACGGCGCGCCCCCGGCCAGGGGCGCGCCGTCGTCGTCATCGGGGCCGTGGTCAGTTCACCGGGCCGGTGAACTTCTCGCCGGGGCCCTTGCCCGGGGCGTCCGGGAACGGGGAGGCCTCACGGAACGCCAGCTGCAGCGAGCGCAGCCCGTCGCGCAGCGGTCCGGCGTGCTGGCTGCCGATCTCGGGGGCCGCGGCCGTGACCAGCCCGGCGAGGGCCGTGATGAGCTTGCGGGCCTCGTCGAGATCGATGAGCTCGCGGGCGTCGGGGGAGTCGGCCAGGCCGCACTTGACGGCGGCGGCGGTCATCAGGTGCACGGCGGTGGTCGTGATGACCTCGACGGCGGGGACCTCGTGGATGTCGCGGATCTCGGCGGGGGCGTCCATGGGGGTGGCGTCCTGGGCCTGACGTTCGTCTGTCATGGTGGTAAGCTTCCCATAGACCACTCGTGGTCCGCGCACGACCTCGTCATCCGGTGACCCCGGGGCGGGCATGCACGGGCCAGGAGCAGCAAAGTGGAGGCCTCTCTCCCACCCGCGTCAGCAGGATGTCCGGTTCGCCCCGGGCCGAGTTGCCGGGTCGCCGGTCGGGACCGCCGCGTCGTGGCGCGCAGCCCGCACCGAGGGTCCCGTCCGACGGGATCGTGTCGAGGCCTCCGTCTGCGTCCGCGCAGGGGAGGCCTTCCTCGTTTCCGAGGGCCCCTCCGGTGGGCGCGGGGTCACCCGTCGTCTCACACAGAGGAGTACCACCATCAGCGATCCCCGCATCAACGAGCGTATCCGCGTTCCGGAAGTCCGCCTGGTCGGCCCGAACGGCGAACAGGTCGGCATCGTCCGCGTCGAGGACGCCCTCCGGCTCGCCGCCGAGGCGGACCTGGATCTCGTGGAGGTGGCCCCCACGGCCAAGCCTCCGGTGTGCAAGCTGATGGATTTCGGCAAGTACAAGTACGAGGCCGCGGTGAAGGCCCGTGAGTCGCGCAAGAACCAGGTGAACACGGTCCTCAAGGAGGTCCGCTTCCGCCTGAAGATCGACAAGCACGACTACGAGACCAAGACCGGCCACGCCAAGAAGTTCCTGAGCCAGGGCGACAAGGTCAAGGCCATCATCCAGTTCCGCGGCCGTGAGCAGCAGCGTCCCGAACTCGGCATCAAGCTGCTGCAGCAGTTCGCCGAGGACGTCGCCGAGCTGGGCACCGTCGAGTCGCAGCCGCGCCAGGACGGCCGCAACATGGTGATGGTGGTCGGCCCGCTGCGCACCAAGGCCGATGCGCGGGCGGACCAGCGCAAGAACTCGGCCGAGAGCCACCGCGAGCGTCAGGGCGGCGGTTCGCGTCGCGACCAGGCCGCCCGCGAGGCCAAGGAGCGCGCCGCGCAGAAGGCGGCGTCCGACTCCGCCCCGGTGCGGAATTCGGTCGGGGACGCGTTCCCCGAGCAGCTGAAGGCCATGGCCGCCCGGACGCAGGAGAACGCCTCCGCGGCCCCGGCCGAGACGACGCAGGCGCCGAAGACCCCGGCCCCGGCGGCTCCCCGCCCGGCCGCGGTCGCCCCGGCTGCGA
>NZ_KV825170.1:0-1221 GCF_001816085.1 Micrococcus sp. HMSC31B01 | reverse complement strand
GCGACGGTGCGCGTGGGGGCGGCGGCCTCGACCGGGACACCCGGCCCGGCCGTGACGTAGCGGGCGACCTGGCGGTCCCAGGTCTCCGTCGCGGCGGCCACGAGCAGGGCAGAGCCCAGCATGTGCAGCAGGACCACGCCGATCGGCAGGCCCGTGAAGTGCTGGGTGTAGCCCACGGCGGCCTGGAACACGAGGGCGAGCAGGAGCCGCAGCACGGCGGCGCGCTGCAGGCGGGAGGCGCCGGCCGCGCGGCGCACCGTGAAGAACAGGACCAGGGCGGCCGCCAGGAGCAGGTACACCGGGATCACGTGGGCACGCGTGACCAGCAGCGGGTCGAACTCGTGGCGCGGCGAGCCGGGGTCGCCGGAGTGCGGGCCCGTGCCGGTCACCACGGTGCCCAGGTACACGGCGGCCCACGTCAGCGCGAACGCCGCCCAGGCGGCGGCACGGGACCGGCCGGTGGTGGCGCCGTCCACGAGGGGCACCCCCGCCCGGCCGGCACGGCGCTCGGCGGCGATGCGCACCACGAGCAGGGTCGCCACGGCCACCATGATCGAGGACACGATGAAGTGGCCGGCCACCCACCACGGGTTCAGATTCGTCAGGACCACGACGCCGCCCACGAGGGCCTGCGCGGGAATGCCGGCCAGCAGGCCCACGGAGAGCCAGAAGGGGCTCCGGTGGGTGCCGCGCAGGTTCCACAGGGACAGGAACATGGCGGCGGCGATGACCACCAGGACGAACGTCAGCGTCCGGTTGCCGAATTCGATGTAGCCGTGGATGCCCATCTCTGGGGTGTTGGTGAGGGACTCGGGTGAGCACTTGGGCCACGTGGGGCAGCCCAGGCCGGAGCCGGTGAGGCGCACGGCGCCGCCGGTGACGATGATGCCGATCTCGGACGCCAGGGACGCCACGGCGAGGGCCATGGTGGCCTTCGTGAGGCGCTGCGGCAGGCGGGCGGCGAGCCCGGCCGGGGCGGTCCCGGCCGCGGGGGTGGTGGTGGACACGGTGTCCTTCCGATCGTTCGATGCAGGGGGACGGGGAACGGCTCAGGGCCGCCAGCGGAACCAGCGGAGCGCGGCCGCGACGGCCACGGCGCCCCACAGGGTGAGCACGAGCAGGGGGACGGGCGACCAGGCCCCGTCCAGGAGGGCGGCCCGCAGGGCCGTGCCCAGCGCGCCGGAGGGGAGCAGGTCCACGCCGGGCACCCGCGCGGGGAAC
>NZ_KV825169.1:0-33507 GCF_001816085.1 Micrococcus sp. HMSC31B01 | reverse complement strand
CCGCCGTCAACCCCACCACACCCAACGGCACCTCGACAATCATGCGATCGGCATCCTCGGTGGGCATCGCGCTCTCCACCGTCGAGCGGGGGACAACGACGATGCTCCCGGGGGTCAGCTCGGTGTCCCGCCCCTGCAGCGACAGGACCGAGGCGTTCCGACGCTGGTAGATGACTAACAGGTAGTCCTCGCTGCGACCACGGGGAGAGCTGACCGTCGTCACAGGACTGCTTCCTCGATCAGCTCATAGATGTTCGCCCGGCGGAGGTCGCTGGCGTGAAAGACGAGCCCGTCGCCCCGGTGCGGTGGCTGCTCCGCGACATGCCGCACGCACGCGGCGGCGAGATCTCGCTCGGTCGGCGACATCACCACGACTCCAATCACGGTCGTGTCCGCGCCGACGAGATTGGTGGCGCTCCTGCTCACCTCACCGACTACGCCCGTCGCCAACCTGTGTACTCGGGCCCGAGACATCGTGCCGGCACCGTCGAACGCCACCACCACCGTTCCGGGCCGAACGATGTGCAGCGCGGCGGTCACCTCATGCTCGATACGCGAGGCCAACGCCCGTCGAGCCCGGATGCCCAGGCCCCTACGAAACCGATAGGCCGCCACGACCAGGCGCTCGTCCTCAGCCACCCGCTCCGCAAGAGGCGAGGGAACGAGCATCAGAAACTCTTGCGCGTCACCGAGCTTGACCGGCAGGTCCACCGAACGCCCCTCTCCTGCGGAGCGCGCAACGTTCTCGACGGGCGCGCGTGGGCAGCCGCACCGAGCCCTCGGCTCGGACTTTCTCGCGCACACGGAAGATCCGTGAGCCGCGTGGCTTCCCGCACATCATGACCACTAGCCTACGACGACAGAAAAGGACTCGCCAGACCAAAGTATGAGCGGGACGTCGATTGACGAGAGGTGTAGCAGGTCTGAAAAGCAGGACGCTTGGATCGCCATAGGTGTTTCGGATCGACTTGGATAAGGACTCCGAGGTCCATTATTGTGAAGGTGTGAGATGCGAGCGTCCCGCTCCGCTGGACTTCACTGGGCCGGCCGGGCTGGCATCGCGTGACGGACGACTTCGAGTCCTGCGGACGGAGGAGACTACCCTGGAGGCGTGACTGCCGACGGAACGAGTGCGCGCCGGTTGACGCCGAAAGGGGCGGCAACGAGGGCGCGTATCGTCGACGCAGCGAACCAGTTGATGTATGAGCGAGGCGTTGCGGCGACGACCCTCGCCGACGTCCGAGCCGCCAGCGCGACATCGAAGTCTCAGGTTTATCAGCACTTCGCCGACAAGGACGCACTCGTGAAGGAAGTCATCGAGACCCGGGCGGAGGACGTCCTGACGCAGCAGCGCCGGCGCCTTCGACGCGTGGAATCCCTACGCGGGTTCGAGCTGTGGCGGGATGAACTCGTCGAACGCAACGCGCTACGCGACGGCGCGTACGGGTGCCCGCTCGGGTCTCTGGCGAACGAGATCGCAGACCACAATGAGGATGCCCGCCGGGCGATCGCTGCCCACTTCGATGATTGGCTGGAGATGCTGATCGATGCCGTGGAGAGGCTGAAGACACGCAGCGTGTTGCGCAGCGATGCGGACTCGCGAGCGCTTGCCATTGGGCTGCTATCGGCACTGCAGGGAGGTTATCTTCTGGCGAAGGCGAGTCGAGATGTTTATCCGATGCGTGCCGCTCTCGACATGGCTATCGCACAGCTCAGGGCCTACGCGACTGAGACCGACTCCTCAGCCTGATCCCGCCTCATCGCGAACGCGGTCATCCCCGCGAAGCTGAGGAAGAGGCGTTCACCGGCGTCGATGATCGTCGCCAGCACGTGGCTGCACGTCTTGCAGCGTACGACCAGCCCCGGGGCGTCCGGATACACGATTGCCTCGCCAAGGGGCGCGACGCGCCCGCAGCCTCCGCACCGTCCTTCGATCATCGTTGCATCGGGCACGAGAAAATCCGCGAGAGTCCCGGCGAGGATGTTCCCGTCGAGGTGGCTGGTCATCATAGGCCTCCGAATCGTTCGGTGAGGATGTCTTGCGGCGCATGGCCGAGCTTCACGAGCCACGGCGCGACGGCTTCGACGAAGCCTGTCGAACCGCACACGAAAATGCGTGGGCGGTCTTCCGGAGGGAGCGTCCGCGCCGCGATAGTCGACTCTGTGAGCCGTCCGACCGGATCTTGCCACCCAGCTGGCGCTCGTCGCGTGTACACGAGGTCGATCGCGAACGACCCGTCCGACAGCTCGAGGAACTCCTGGTGGAAGTAGACGTCCTCCGGGGTGCGCACCGAGTACAGCAGCCGGAACGGAACGGGATCGGATGCGGCCGCATGAGACGCCGCCATCGCGTAGAGGGGCACGACACCTGACCCGCCGGCGATGAGCTGCACGGGGCGCTGGCTCTGTCCCGGGCGCCAGAGGAAGAACGATCCCAGCGGTCCGTGGACCTCGAGCTGGTCACCGACGCGCAGTTCACGGACGAGGAACGGAGACACCTCGCCATCGGGCAGCTCATCGACCGCAAGGACGATCGTTCCGCCCGTCTCGGAGGATGCGATCGAATACGAACGTGTCGCCTGGTAGCCGTCCGGAGCGGTCAGTCGCAGATCGAGATGGCTGCCCGCCTCGCTCCCCGGCCACCCCGGGACATCGAGCACCAGCCGAACCGCAGTCGGCGTCTCTGGACGCACCTCCGAAACCGTGGCGACGAACCACGACGGCCTCACGCGGGGGCGAAGCGGAGCGAGCCGGGTCTGCTCCATCACCAGTAGCGTTCTTCCTTCCACGGATCACCGTAGATGTGATAGCCGCTCTGCTCCCAGAACCCAGGGTCGTTCGTCGGCATCATCGTCAATGCCCGGACCCACTTCGCGCTCTTCCAGAAGTACAGATGCGGGATCAGGAGACGTGCCGGCCCGCCGTGTTCTGCGTCGAGCGGTGCGCCTTCGGCCTCGGTCGCGATCCAGGCCTTGCCATCCAGGAGATCCTCAAGCGGCACATTCGTGGTGTAGCCGCCGTAGGAGTGCGCCATGACGTAGTCATGGGATGTCTCGACGTTCTCGAACAGCTTGTCCAGGCTCACCCCGCGCCAGGCCATGTCGAGCTTGGACCAGTGCGTGACGCAGTGGATGTCGACCGTGATGTCCTCGGCACCGAGCGCCAGGAACTGCTCCCAGTTCCAGTGATGCTCGGTACCGGTTTCATCGAGGATGGCGAAATCCCACGTCTCGGTATCGACATAGGGGGTGGGACCGGCGGTGAGCACCGGCCAGTTGTCGAACAGCGTCTGTCCCGGAGGGAGCTGATCATCGGGTCCACGCCGGCGTCCCGCGAATCCGCGAGTAGTGAACGACATACATCGCCCCTTCCGTCTTCTCTGGCTGTACACCACCGACGATATTGCGGGAGCTCTCTCGCTGATCGCCTGGTCCTGCGCGGAACTTGCCCATGACTGCAGGTGATGAGTCCCCGGCGTGAAAACGGGCCACTGTGCCGACCACACTGTGGAACAGGACGCCCCACCGGGCGACCTCGCCCCCCCCCCGCAAGCATCGAGAAGAAGTCTGTGACCATGTGCCCTGTTGCGCTCGGCATGCCGACCGTTCGCCATCGCGCGCGCTCGACGGTCGGCCGACCCGAGACACCGTTTCTCGTGGACAGGTTCGGGCGCATCGCGCGAGACCTGCGCGTATCGATCACAAGCGCCTGCTCACTGCGTTGCACATACTGCATGCCGGCGGAAGGCCTGCCCATCGTCCCTCGCGGGGAGTTGCTGACTCCGGAAGAGATCGCGCGTCTGGTCACCATAGCCGTCCACGATCTCGGAGTCCGTGAGGTGCGCTTTACCGGCGGCGAGCCGCTTACGCGACCTGATCTGGTCGAGATCGTGCGCCAGACGACGACAGCCGTGCCCGGCCTGCCGGTGTCGATGACGACCAATGGGATCGGCCTCGACCGCAAGGCGCCGCAGCTTGTGGAGGCTGGACTGACGCGGATCAACGTGTCGCTGGACACGATCGACCGCGAGCATTTCGCCGCTGTCACCCGACGCGATCGCCTGCCTGCCGTGCTCAGGGGGATCGAGGCGGCACAGCACGCAGGGCTCAGCCCGATCAAGATCAACGCGGTGGCGCTGCGCGAGACCCTCGCGGATGCGCCCGACCTGCTGGCGTGGGCGCTTGCCAACGGCGTGCGGTTGCGGTTCATCGAACAGATGCCGCTGGATGCAGATCAGACATGGCGCAGAGACCACCTCGTCTCCGCCGAAGAACTTCTGTCTGTGCTCGGACGCCGATACCGGCTGACCCCGGCCGGGCGTGAAGACCCGTCCGCTCCCGCAGAGGAGTGGCTCGTCGACGGAGGCCCGGCCACCGTCGGCATCATCGGGTCCGTCACACGCAGCTTCTGCGACGCGTGCGACCGAACCAGGCTGACAGCCGAAGGCTCGGTACGTTCCTGTCTGTTCGGAGACGACGAGACAGACCTGCGCACGATGCTGCGAAGTGGAGCAGACGATGCCGCTATCGCCGACGCCTGGCGGGCGACGATGTGGGACAAACAGGCTGGGCACGGGATGGAAGAGAAGAGCTTTCGTCGACCGGCCCGTTCCATGGGAGCGATCGGAGGCTGACGATGTCACGCATACTCGTCCGATACTTCGCAGCCGCCGCTGAAGCGGCTGGCTGCGAAGAAGAGCACGTCGAGGCGACGACCCTCGGAGAGGCGAAGGACGCGCTCCTCACAGCTCACCCGGCACTCGAGCCGGTGATCGCAAAGGGGACATTCCTCGTCGACGGCATCGCCTCACGCGATCCCGCGCGACCGGTCTCCGCGCAGGTGGACGTGCTGCCCCCGTTCTCCGGCGGCTGAGCCAAACCACAAGCGGCTGAGGTCCGATCCACCGCGGGGGTCCACGTGTCGTGAACTGCATTCGTCTCCTGCGCTGCCATCCTCTTACGTGAGACGACCGCGGTGCTGCCCAGATCCTTGTCTCAGCAGGAATCGAAGTACAAGCGTTGGGGATGCATGCTGTCGCTCACCTCGTACACGGCATCGGATGATTCGCGTGGAATGTCCTCGCGCATGTAGCGGAGATGCCGTTCATGGGTGTCTGGGTGCGCCGGCTCACCGCCGTCGAGGAAGACGGTGAAGTGCCACGCCGAGCGCAGGCTAGAGCGCAGCAGTGACCAACCGTCGACAATCAGCATCCTGTCCTCAGGCGCGGCAGCGAGCTCGCTCTCAGGTCCGTTGTGGCGGAACATGCGCAGTATGGTTCGGACGGCGTCATCGTCCGTGAACGGGGCCGCGCTGAGACGAGTCGCGTGACGTCCCACTGCACGCAGCGCTGCCGCCAGGGCGTCGGCGAAGTGCATGCGGGCTGCAGCGTCCACGCCGTCGATGGCGACGAGTATCCGGCCGCGTGGGTTTCTGCTGAGGACCTCCTGAGCGAGCTCCTCCCAGACGGCTGTCCCAGTGGCACCTGAGGCGTTCGGAGACGAGGTCAACGTCGCTTCTCCGGCGGAACGATCAAGAGAGGATGTGTCTGCATCCTGTTCTGGTTGCGCACATCCTTGCCGACTGCTCTCGCAGCGGTCTGCATCCGCGCTCTCGAGATGGCATCGATGGTTTTCATCGGTCTGCCCGCTTCCGATTCGCATCCGCATGCTGAGGCAACTCCCGGATGAGTTCGAGGACATCGTCGGGAACGAGTTGTCCCAACGTTCCGCAGGAGTACACGCTGATCACGACCGTCCCATCGGGATCCAGCACGAATCCGGTCGTCTGCAACTGCGGCGGGTCCACGGTGACGAACGCTCCGGTCGCGGCCGCGATCTGCCCCACATCGGTGCTGTGTCCGATCGGAAAAGTCAGCCCATAGCGCGCCACGAGCTCCGCGGTTATCGGCTCCTCGTCCGCAGTCACCGCGACGACAGCGATACCCGCGGCGGACAAGCGTCGTAGGCCGCGCTGGAACGCACGCAGCTGCTCCACGCAAGGCCGGCAGCCTGCCCCGCGAGAGAAGAGAACCACGCCGTACTGCCCGGCGAATACGGCCGGGATCGTTCGGCGTGTGCCTCCCACCTCGACCAGCTCGAGGGCGGGGAACGCATCACCACCACGCAGCAACGACATCAGAGGCTCGCAAGAACGGTCCGAGCGGCCGCATCGGTGGGTGCGACGCGGGCGGCTTCTGACGGGGGAAGTCGGTTGCCATGAAAGTTGTGTGCTTCAGTCTCAATGCCAGTCATCTGGCGCCTCTTTCCTCGGTGATTGCACCATCGTTCACCCGGCGGGTTCGCTAGGTCGTGCGGTGTATCTACAACCCCACCCACTCCGATCTGCCGTCGGTGAAGTGCTGGTGCTTCCAGATCGGAACCTCTGCCTTGATCGCGTCGACGAGGTTCCCGCAGACGGCGAACGCCTCTGCCCGGTGCGGGGCGGCGACGACCGTGACCAGTGCGACGTCGCCGATCTCGAGGTGACCGATGCGGTGAGCGGCGACGACATCGCAGTCCGTGGTTTGAGCGATCCTCGTGCACACGTCGATGAGGATTCGTTCCGCGTCGGGGTGCGCCTCGTAGTCGAGAGAGCCGACGTCCTCTCCGTGATCATGGTCGCGCACGATGCCTTCGAAGGTGACCACCGCCCCGTTCTTCCTACTGCGTATCCGTGTTTCCAGCTGCGTCTTGTCCAGCGGAGCAGCGGTGACGAAACCGATCGGGTCAGGCATGTCCGCCGCCGGCCAGCTGGTCGTGCAGGTGTGGCAAGAGCGGCTCCAGTGCGATGAGGCCGTCTTCCACGCCGCGTGGCGATCCAGGCAGGTTGATGACGATCGTGCGTCCGGCGATCCCTGCAAGCGCCCTGCTGAGCGAGGCTGTCGGCGTCGCCGCGCGGCCCGCTGCACGGATGGCCTCGGCGATGCCGGGAAGTGCTCTCTCGATCACCGCGCTCGTCGCCTCGGGGGTGCGGTCCTCGGGATGCACCCCGGTGCCGCCGGTCGTGACGATCAATACCGGCTCGCTGGTGAGAGCATCCGTGAGCGCCTGATAGATATCCGCGTCAGCGACAACGACGGGCTCGTCTGGCTGATACCCGTGGTCGCGAAGCCAGCCTGCGATTGCCGGACCGGTGAGATCCTCGCGCGTACCGGCCGCGGTGCTCGTTGAGGAGACGATCACGACCGCCTGTCCGTGGTCTGCGGGCACGGATGCGCCTGCAACCCAGTGCCCGCGCTTTCCTCCGGTCTTCTCGATGAGGTGGATGTCTCCGAGCACGGCGGCCGGATCGACGGACTTGATCATGTCGTGCAGAGCGAGACCGGCGATGGCGACGGCGGTGAGGGCTTCCATCTCGGCCCCAGTCTTCGCCGTCGCTGCGACCGTGGCCCGGATCTCCACCGATGAGGTGCTGAGCTCGAAGTCCACGGTGACGGACTCCAGGGGCAATGTGTGCGCGAGGGGTACAAGTTCGCTGGTGCGCTTGGCGCCCTGGATGCCCGCGACCCGCGCTGTCGGGAGCGCGTCTGCTTTGCGCAGCTGGTTGGCGGCGAGCAGTTCCAGCACCGCCGGTGTCGTGTCGAGGCGGCCGGTCGCGATCGCCGTGCGCCGAGTGATCGCCTTCCCGCCGATGTCGATCATCCGCGATCGGCCGTGATCGTCGAGGTGCGGCAGTTCGTTCATAGATTCCAGGTCTCCACGCGTGTCCCGATGTCGAGGGTGACGGCATCGATCGGGACATCGATGAGCATGTCGGATGCCGCCATGGCGGCGACAAGGTGCGAGGAAGGGCCGCCAACCGGTGCCACCCGGCCTCCAGGCAACCCCACACCACGGCGGAACTGCCGTTTCCCGGCGACAGAGGTGAGGGGCTCGGCCAGGGTCCGCGGCTCGGGCTGTCGCGCGTGCAGTCCTGCTGCCTCACGGAGGACCGGCTCGATGAAGAGCATGAACGACAGCTGCGCGGACACGGGATTGCCTGGGAAGCACACCATGGGAACGCCTTTGTAGATGGCAGTGGCTTGGGGGCCGCCCGGCTGCATCGCGAGAGTATCGACGTGCGCCCCGAGCGGCTCCAGAAGCTCCCTCACGACTTCGTAGTTGCCTGCCGAGATGCCCCCGCTGGTGAGCAAGATCTCGGCTCCCGCCGCACACGACGCGTCGAGAGCGCGCGCGAACGCGGCCGTGTCATCGACGACACGATGCTCATCGACCAAGAGGGCGTCGGCGGTTCGTACCGCTGCGGCGAGTGCGGGGCCGTTGGCGTCGTAGATCTGGCCGGGAGCCAGAAGCTCACCGGGAGCGGCCAGCTCGCTTCCGGTCGAGATCACTGCGACACGTACCTGTGAGCGAACGGGGACGGACGCCACTCCCGCAGCTGCGAGCGCCGCCAGGTGGCGAGGAGCGAGCCGGAATCCATCAGACAACAGAGGCTCACCGACCGCGAGGTCAGAGCCGGCTTCACGCACGAACTCTCCGACGTCCGGCTTCCGCGTGAACGTCACTGTCGTTCCCTGGACGGTGGCGTGTTCGACAGGGACGACCGCATCGGCGTCGTCGGGGATCGGCGCACCGGTCATGACCCGGACGGTATGGCCAGGGCGAAGCGGCCCAGGTGTGCCAGGAGCAGCGGGGATCGCACCGCGCAGCGGCAGACTGCTTGGCGTCCGCGCGAGGTCAACCGTACGGACGGCGAAGCCGTCCATCTGTGAGTTCCGGAACGGGGGCAGATCTATCGGAGTCCGTATGGGGTGGGCAAGCACCCGATCTAGCGCGTCAGACAGGGCGACCTGCTCGACGGGGCGCTGGCTCACGGCGTTCAGGAGGGTGCGGACTCGGGCCGTGTGCTCAGCGACCGATGTGCGGGGCATGTCAGTACCTGCTCGCCGTGGGGTCGATGCGGACAGCCCAGGCATCGATGCCTCCGGTGAGGTGCCGCACATCGGAGAATCCGAGTTGGAGGAGCTGATCGAGCGCTTGGCGTGAGCGTGTGCCGCGGTGGCAGTACAGCACGATGGGGTGACCGGTGTCGAGTTCTGGTGCCCGGCGAGGGAGTTCGGTCAAGGGGATCAGCACGTTTCCCGGGATCGCTGCGATGTCGGCCTCCCACGGTTCGCGTACGTCGATCAGCAGCGGCGGGAAGGAAGCTGTGAGCAGGTCGCGCAGTTCCTCGGGCGAGACGGCGTTCTGATCGTCGGATGACAGCGGAGTGGTCTCGATGTTCTGCGCTGCGGCACGGGCGGACTCGTCGCGCCGGTAGGCGATCTCGCGGGTGCGGCCGGTGCGTGCGTCGTACGCGGCGACCCGGCCGATCAACGGCTCTCCGATGCCGGTGAGGAGCTTGAGTGCCTCGGTCGCCATGAACGCCCCGATGACGGCGCATACGCTCGGCAGCACGCCGATCATGTCGCAGGTGTCCGCACTGGAGTCCGGACCATGCGGGAACAAGTCGCGGTAGTCGGTGCCTCTGGCATCCCATGCCACGCCTGCTTGGCCGGCGTACCCCAGTGCTGACCCCCACACGAGCGGAATGCCGCGTTCGGCAGCAACACGGTCTGCCAGCATCACTGTTGCCGGGTTGTCGCTGGCATCGACGAGCACGTCCACACCGTGCAGCAGACCCTCGGCTGTCACGGCGTCGAAACGCCCCTCGACGGCGCGGAGCTCAGCATCAGGAGCGAGCGACGCGAGCCTTATGGTGGCTGAGACCGCTTTGCTGCGACCGATGTCGCCGGGCGTGTGCATCGTCTGCCGGTGCAGGTTCGATTCGGCGACAGTGTCGTCATCGACGATCGTGAGGCTGCCGACGCCTGCGGCAGCAAGGACCGGCAACAGGGTGCTGGCCAGCCCACCCGCGCCGATCACGAGCACATGCGCTCTCGAAAGACGCTCCTGAGCGGGAACGCCGAAGCCCGTGAGGACGCGCTGCCTCTGAAAGGTCGGAGAGAGCGGATTGACCGGCATGCCTTCAGGCTAGGGAGCCGGTCCCAGCGGGTGAGGTCGGAAGCGGCGAGACAGCAGAGAGCAGACAAAGCCCAGCAGTCGCAGGCCATTCTCACGACCTCGGCTACGGGAGGCTTGAGACAGGTCGGCAACTTCGTTCGCCTGACCGACCGTCTTTCAGAGGAGTTCCTGTCGTGCGTGCCCCCTCCCTCCTTGCGGCAGCCGCAGCGCTCCTTCTGCTCGCTGGATGCTCATCGCCCGGCACGGGAAGCGACGAATCGGATGTCGGGGCAAGCAAGGACGACATGACCTCCGGAACGGTGACAGTGTTGGCCGCAGCCTCCTTGACCGACGTGATCGACGTCCTCGCCGAGAGGTTCGAGGACGCGAACGCAGATGTCGACGTGGTCGCCAGCTATGGCGGATCGTCGGCGCTCGCCGAGCAGATCGTCTCCGGTGCCCCGGTGGACGTGTTCTTCTCAGCGAATGAGGCGACGATGCAGTCTGTTGTCGACGCAGGCCTGGCCGCCGATCCGGAAGTGCTCGTCACGAACACGCTGCAGATCGCGGTTCCCGCCGGGAACCCTGCAGGGATCACCGGTCTCGCCGACTTCGCACGGCCTGAGCTGACAATCGCATTGTGCGACACCGCGGTGCCGTGTGGAGCCGCAGCGCAGTCCCTGCTCGACCTTGCTGGTGTTCAGGCCCAACCGGACACACTTGAGGAGGACGTGCGTGCCGCACTGACGAAAGTCTCTCTGGGTGAGGCCGACGCCGCACTGGTCTACGTGACCGACGTCGTCGCAGCAGGGAGCGCGGTGGAAGGCATCGATGTGCCTGAGGCGCAGCAGGTGATCAACAACTATCCGGTCGCCCTTCTTGCCGAGGCACCGAACCCCGACGCAGGACAGGCGTTCATCGACTACCTCCGCTCCGATGAGGCACGTCAGGTCTTCGAGCATGCAGGCTTCGCGGCCCCGTGAACGCCGGCAGCCGGTCATCCTCGCCCTCGGGGTGATCGGTCTCGCGCTGCTCGTTCTCCCGCTGCTCGGACTCATCCTGCGTGCACCATGGGGCCAGCTGGGCGAACTCTTCGTTCGGCAAGAGGTACTGCAGGCGCTCGGGCTCTCGTTACTCACGGCGACGTTATCTACCGGCCTGAGTCTCATCCTCGGTATCCCGCTAGCCGTCCTGCTGAGCCATTCCGTTCACTGGAAGGTCCTGCCGCGCCGCCTCTTGCGGGCGGCGATCACTATCCCGCTGGTACTGCCTCCCGTTGTCGGCGGCATTGCGTTGCTTCTCCTGCTGGGACGGCGAGGCATCCTCGGGCAATGGCTCACGCAGGTCGGCATCACTATTCCTTTCACCACCGGTGCCGTTGTGCTCGCGCAAACCTTCGTCGCGATGCCCTTCCTCGTCTTCGCCGTCGAAGGCGCGCTGCGATCAGCGGACCGCCGCAGCGAACTAGCCGCCGCCTCCCTGGGCGCCAGCCCGTGGCAGATCTTCCGCCTCGTGACGGTTCCGCTGACCGCGCCTGGAATCGCCGCGGGCGCCGTGCTGTGCTTCGCCCGCGCGCTCGGCGAGTTCGGCGCGACTATCACGTTCGCCGGCTCCTTCCCCGGCGTGACGCGCACACTCCCGATCGCGTCGTACCTCGCGATGAACTCGGACCCCGACACCGCGATCGCCCTCGCACTCGTCCTGCTCGCGGTATCACTGGGTGTGCTCCTCGCACTCCGCGACCGATGGCTGCCAGGCACCGCATGACCTTCGAGCTCACCGTCTCCGCACGTATCCCACGCCCCGCCTTCGACGTAGTCGTGGAGCTGAAAGCGGATCCCGGAAGTGTGCTCGCCGTCGTCGGACCGAACGGTGCCGGAAAGTCCAGCGCCATCGCGGCGATCGCAGGCTTCACCGAGTCCCACGGCACGATTCGACTGGGGGACAAGGATCTGGCCGGTCTTCCTGCTGACCAGCGAAGGATCGGCGTCATGTTCCAAGACCTGCTCCTCTTCCCTCACCTCACGGTGCGCGAGAACGTCGCCTTCTCAGCCAAAGTCCGCGGTGGGCGTTGGTCCGCCGCCCGGCGCAGCGCAGACCCCTGGCTGTCTCGCTTCGGAATGGCGGACCTGGCAGAGAGATACCCCAGTGCACTCTCCGGCGGGCAAGCTCAGCGTGTAGCGCTAGCCCGTGCCCTCGCATCCGAGCCGAAGGCACTGCTCCTCGACGAGCCGCTCGCGGCGCTGGACGTGGAGTTCCGGGATGAAGTGCGTGCCGACCTCGGTCTGCGTCTCCGCCAGTTCGCCGGTCCGACGATCCTCGTCACACATGACCGTGAAGACGTCGAGGTGCTCGCTGACGAGGTGATCGTCCTTGAGGCAGGGCGCATCACGCAGCGAGGAAGCCTCGCCGATCTGGCACGAAATCCTGCGACCGCATGGATTGCCCGCTTCACAGGTGCCCAGGGAAGAAGGGACGCAGACGATGTCAGGTACGGATGATGACTTCCTCTTGGGGCTCGCCGGAGTATCGGGAACGATGCTCGGCACGTTCATCGTGGGCGTGTTCTTCTACATCGACTCGGAGATGCACCGCCGACTCGCAGCGTCGGAGGCTGCGGACCGGTATCTCCGTTCGTCGGTCCGCTGGGTCTTCACCGCCTACTCCATTCCGCTCCTTGTTCCGCTCGTGCTCGCGTCGCTTGATCCGCTCTGGGGCGCGCTGAGCTTCATCGTCCTCGGCATCCTCCTGGTAGCGATGACAGTGGAAACAGGACGTCGTATCCTCGCGAGGGGCGGGTCCGGCTCCTCACGCGCTCTATTCGTGAACGAATGGCTCTCGAGCGCCGGCATCGTCATCGCCATGGTCCTGCCATGGACATTGGGAGGCTGGGTGCCCGATCCGACTGAGTTCGTTCCCTCGCTGCTCATCCTTCTCGCGTGCGGCTTCGCGAGCACAGCGGCGCTGGTCATGACGCAGTTCGACGCGACGATGGGCATGGTGGACGCCGTCATGGGAGACAGAGAAGGCGCAAAGCCTGAACATCCGACAGAGAGCTGAGCCGCGCTCTTGCTTGGTCGCGAGGGGAAAGATGTCCCGACGTCTACTGTTCGTCTTCGTCGAAGGCGATGCGTGCGCGTTCAATGTTCGGCAGTTGCTCATCTGCCCAGGCGACGAGCGCGTCAATCGGCCCGCGCAACGTTTTGCCCAAGGCGGTGATCCCGTACTCGACGGCCACCGGCCGCGTGCTGATGACTCGGCGTTGCACGACTCCGTTTCGCTCCAGCCGACGCAACGTCGCCGTGAGGGACTTCTGCGTCACTCCCGGAATCGCACGCCGTAACTCGTTGAACCGACAGGGTCGCTCGCACAGTTCGTTGAGCACGCTGAGTGACCACTTGTCGAGCACCTGGTCGAGCAGCTCGCGATGCGGCGTCGCGATACGCAGCTCGCTTTCGCATACGGCGTCGGTATCGGCCATGAAACCAGGTCTCCTTGAAGTGTCCTTCAACTACCAAGTATCAATAGTAAACCACCAACGAAGAGGACCTTCTATGCCAGTCACACGCTTCAGTCCTGCCGGTCTCCAGCCAGGAACGCCGTATGATCACGTCGCCATTGGCACCGGCACGCGTCACGTGCATATCAGCGGCCAGGTCGCCCGTAGTGCGGAAGGAAAGCCCATCGCGATCAACGATCTCGCGGGTCAGGTCGCGGAGGTTCTCCGCA
This sequence comes from Micrococcus sp. HMSC31B01, assembly GCF_001816085.1. Taxonomy (NCBI): domain Bacteria; kingdom Bacillati; phylum Actinomycetota; class Actinomycetes; order Micrococcales; family Micrococcaceae; genus Micrococcus; species Micrococcus sp. HMSC31B01. Next base: position 19,837 of record NZ_KV825169.1, on the reverse strand, counting down.
ACACAGCTCGTGCGCTCGCAGGCGCGGGTGCATCCTTCGACGATGCGCTTCGGTTGACCTTCTACGTCACCGAATGGGAGCCCGAGAAGATCGCACCTTTCATGGACGGGATCGCTCGGGTCGCTGAGGAGCTGAAGCTGCCTCAGCCCCTGCCGCCCGCGTCCCTGATCGGGGTCGACTACCTCTTCGAGCCGGACGTTCTCGTTGAGCTCGAAGTCACCGCGATCCTCGATTAGCCCGTGTTGTCCGACTGCACCACGTAGTGCGCGCGGCGCCTCTCACCGGACCGGTGAGAGGCGCCGCTTTGGCAGGTCGGTCAGGCTGCGATGTGAGACACGAGGAACCAGCGGTCCTTGTCGAGACCTCGCTGGATCTCGATCGCGACGTCCTGACTGGTCAGGTCGATGCCGTCGAGGCCATCGACCGCTGCGCGGACGTCGGCGAGGAGCCTGTCGATGTCTGCGATCACCGCGTGCACGAGGTCGTCTGAGTTCGCGAAGCCGGCCGGGACGCTTGTCCCGGAGCTCTTCTCGGCGACCGCGCTGACGCGGGCGTCGAGCGGGAGGCCGAGGGCGACGATGCGTTCCGCTGCCGCGTCGGCGAACTCGCCGGCGTTGCCTGCGATGGTGTCCAGCAACTCGTGGACGCCGACGAAGTTCGAGCCACGCACGTGCCAGTGCGCCTGCTTGGCGTTGATGGTCAGCCCCTGAAGGCCGAGTACGACGGGGGTAAGGAACTGCGCGGTCGCGACAACCGCTGTCGGGTCGCTCGCAGTCGTGGCGATGGTGTCTGTGCTGCTCATATCAATCGTTCTCCCTGCTCGTTTGTTTCTTGTTTCGGTGGATTCGGTCACGATCGGATGTCTGCGCCGGCTGGCTCTGATGCGGTTCGGGCTCGGAGGGCGGGGATGACGTCTTGTCCGATCTCCTCCATGACGTCTTCAACGTCTCGTCGTCCCGGCCGCAGCACGAGGTTGACGTGCACGACCCCTGCCGCTGCCAGTCCGGTGAGGTAATCGGTGAGACCGGTGGTGCCGACCCGTGCACCGAGGCGGATCGGCTCGAAGGGAGCGTCCGGGTTCTCCGCGAGGTCGAGGTAGAGGTTCGTCATGAACGGCTTGAGCGATATCGCCCGCCACTGCGCAGCGACGGCGCGCATCTGCGGACCTGCACGGTGGTACGTCATGTGCGCGTCGAGGTGCTCTGCCGCCCACGCAGGAGACTGCTGCGCGCCACCGATCCCGATCAGTGGAATCGTCCCGTCCGCAGGGGCGGGCAGGAACGAGTCCTGATCGATCCGGCCCAGCGCCGCCTGCGACCAGATCTCACGCAGCACGCGCACACCGTCGCGATAGGTCTCTCCCCGACGATCGAAATCGACTCCGAAGAACGGGTACTCACCCGGCCTGTCGCCCGAGGCGAGGCCGAGCAGCAGCCGCCCACCGGAGAGGACATCCACGGTTGCAGCTTCCTTCGCGAGCGCGACTGGATGCCGCAAGGGGAGCACGATCCCCGCTGTTCCGAGCAGGATGTGCTCGGTCGATGCGGCGAGGTAGCCGAGGTAGGGGATGGGGTCGAAGACCTGTCCGGCGTCGCCGAAGTCACGCGGTCGCCACATCGGCACGTCCCGCAGCCAGAGCGCCCGGAACCCGAGCCGGTCGGCGAGCTGCGCACGCTCCTGATGCCGGGTCAGGTCAGGGAAGAGTCCCTGACCGGAGACGTCTCGTCGGGCGAGATCGTTGTCCAGGGGCAGCTCGATCCCGAGGGACAAGCCGTTCTCGGTGAGCGTGTCCAAAGCGGTCATGGCATGCTCCGTTCAGTACCAGGATGGCTTGTCGCCGTCGGTGCCGGGCTTGTTCACGCCGAGCGAGGCGCCGATGCTGTCGGCCGGGTTCTTGACGAGTTCGGCGACGAGCGCGCCGACGCTCTTGCGGGACACCTCGGTGCCCTGGAAGGGCTCGCCCTTCTGGGTCAGCTCGTAGTCGACCTCGTCGGCGTCCGACAGCCACGCGGGACGGATGATCGTGTAGTCGAGGTTGGACTCCTCGATCAATTTCGCGGCGGCGCTGTACGTCTGCAGGTATCCGCCGTCGAGCATCCGGTGGTTCCACTTGCCGTACTCACCGGGCACCTCGTCGTAGATGCCGAGGGTGGAGATCCAGATCAACCGTCGTGTTCCCGCGGCGGTCAGCGCTGCGACGACGGCGCGGGCCTGAGCTTCGATGTCGCCTCCGCCGAGGTTCGCGTAGACGATGTCCTGTCCCGTGGCGGTGCGTGTGAGGAGTTCGTTGTCGAGCACGTCGCCCTCGACGATCTGGACGCGGTCGCTGGGAGCATCCGGCAGGCTCTGGGGGCGACGCAGGTAGAGGGTCAGCTCGTTGGCAGGCTCCTCGAGAAGCGCGGCGATGGCGTGTCTTGCGATACGTCCGCCCGCTCCGAGCACGGTGATCTTCGTCATGGTCTTCCTCTTTCGTTTGTGTGGTCTTGGGGGATGGTCAGCGGTTCACGTCGACGACGATCCGGCCGCGGATGCGGCCGTCCAGAAGGTCATCGGCAACGGAGAGGGCCTCGCTCAGGCCGACCTCGCGGCTCATCGCGGGCAGCAAGTCCAGGTCGAGCTCGTCGGCCAGGCGGTTCCACGCTGCGACGCGCTTGTCGCGGGGCTGGGTGACGCTGTTGATGCCGAGCAAGCTCACCCCGCGCAGGATGAACGGTGCGACAGTGGCGGGCAGATCCATGCCCTGTGCGTTCCCGCATGCGGCGACGGCGCCGCCCGCCTTCGTCCCGGCACAGGCATTCGCAAGGGTATGGCTACCGACGGAGTCGATCGCAGCCGCCCAGCGTTCCTTGCCGAGCGGCCGGCCCGGCCCCGACAGCTCTGTCCGGTCGACGATCGTCGTGGCGCCAAGGCGGCGCAGGTAATCGGCTTCAACGGGACGGCCGGTCGACGCAACGACCGAGTAGCCGCCGCGTGCCAGCAGCGCGATCGCGAACCCGCCGACCCCACCGTTCGCGCCCGTGACAAGGACGTCACCCGAATCAGTGGTGAGGCCGTGCGACTCGAGGGCCATGAGGGAGAGCATGGCCGTGTATCCGGCCGTGCCGATCGACATGGCCTGCCGCTCCGAGATCGCATCAGGAACCGGCACGAGCCAGTCCGCACTCACGCGAGCCCGCTGGCTGAGACCGCCCCAGTGCGTCTCGCCGATGCCCCAGCCGTTCACCAGCACCCGGTCGCCAGGCGCATAAGAGGGGCTGTCGCTGTGTTCCACGACACCGGCGAGGTCGATCCCGGGCACCATCGGGAAGCGACGCACGACCGGAGCCTTTCCCGTGATCGCGAGGGCATCTTTGTAGTTCAGGCCGCTGTACGACACGCGCACCGTGACGTCACCGTCAGGTAGCTCACTCTCATCGAGTTCGCGCAGCGCTGCCTGGTATCCGGCATCGGTCTTGTCGATGGAGATTGCGCTGAACATCATGCTCTCCCGGGATGGATGCGGACGGATGCGAGGTAACCGGCGAAGAACACTTCCATCGGCCGGACGTCGCGGGTCAGGCGGGCGCGAAGGATCGCGCCTTCCCAACCCACCCAGAAGAACGACGCCAGTTCGTCGCAGTCGGAGCCGGGCGGGATCTCGTCTGCGTCTGCGGCCAGTTGCAGGCACGCCGCGACGCGACGTTCCCAGTCGCGCAGCACGTCTTCGAGCGCTTCCCGGTAGCCGTCGGGGAGGGTGGAGACCTCTTGGCCGAGATTGCCGACTAGGCACCCTCGTTCGAAGTCATGCCGTACCATGCCGGCCTTGGCATCGTCCACGAACCGCGTCAGGCGTTCCAGCGGCGACGGCCCCTCTTCGAGCAGCCATCGGTCGAGCTTGCGAGCGAAGTAGTCCGCATACCGTTGCAGCACCTCGAATCCGAACGCGTCCTTGCTGTCGAAGTAGTGGTAGAAGGAGCCCTTCGGCACGCCGACACGCTTCAGGACCGCGTCGATGCCGGTGGCGCTCATGCCCTGCGTTGTGAGGACTTCCATGCCGCAGCGCAACAGCGCCTCGCGCGTGTCTCCGTGCTCGCGAGGGATCTTCGGGGGGCGCCCTCGGCGAGGTCGAGTTGCGATGTCGGTCATGACAGCGAATTTAGACCGACCGTCTCTAAATAAGTACAAGTGCGCGCAGAGCATGCAGAGATCGGCCATCTGGTGCAGTAATCGGCCAGTGCGCTTGCCACTAGCTCAATGTCAGACGGGAGAGTCGTCATCGAATCCATGGCGCAGGCGATGGATGCTGCGCACCCGCTGTGTGCCCGCGGAGACTCCCTGCGGACTGTTTCGCCCTAACCTCGCGTTGGACTCGCTGGAGTTCCTCTCCGACGTCACCTCAGAGCCACCACGCCTCTTGCAGATCGAGGTTGAACGCTCGGAAATCGCGGATTTAGATCTCCGACAGCGGGACGGGCGACTCGACCGCCTGGCTCTCCCTACAGAGAACGCGTCCGAAAGCGTTCACTGGATCGGGAACTCCTGAAGCTCCATGATGACGCCACGGATCGCCATGACAAACTCGACCTGAGAGACGCGATCTTCGTTGGGCAGGTCTTCCGCCACCTGTTCAAGCCACGAGTCGATCCATGCTTCGGCCTTCGCATCCCCGGGCGCCATCTTTGCGAGATAGGCAAGGGCTCTCCACACGCGGCCTTCGTCCCCGATTCGAGAGGCGAGGAGGGCCGATTCGAAGAGCATGTTGGCTGCTGCCTGCTCCTCGCCGGTGAGATAGCACGCGACGCCGTAGTTGCAGAGGTGTATGACCGCCGGGATGCCGCCTATACCGAGGATCTGATCCGTCACGAGCTCCCAGAGACGAAATGCCTCGTCGTGGTCGCCGACTGCGAAGAGCATCCATGCTGCATCGTCGAGCATCACTGCAGCCGTCGGCGCAACGGTCTGCGCAACATCACCGGCCATGTTGAGCAGGTCGAAGAACCGCGCATAGTCTTGCACGCGTTCCTCGCCGCTGACGGCCCAGCCGACGAACTGATAAGCCATCCCTGGAGCGATCGCCTCCAGAGTGCGCATATGGGTTCTGAGGTCGTCGTCGTCGGAATGCATCGCCAGGGACGGGTCACCCATTAGCTGGCGATCGATCTGAGACGCGAGCTGATCAAGCGCTTGGCTCTGGCCAACGTACAGGGTCGGCTGGCCGAGCCAGTCGACGGGAGGCGGTGGCCAATGAGCCAGGACGCGGCGGACCTGCCCAATTGCTAGCGCATCGAGTTGGCCGACGATCGTCCCTGTCGATGCGTGCAGGATCTCCTTGAGCGTCGTCAGGAAGTAGCCGGTGCCGCGCGTGCCCGACCAGGACGTGGCGGCTCCCAGAAGCCACTTGAGCGCCGCTGACGTGTACAGATTTCGTCGCAACGGGTATTCACTGGCAGCTGAGAAGTTCAGGGACTCGAGATCGGACGACCAGTTCAGCGCCTCAAAAGAGTTGGTGGTGCGCGCCAACTGCTCGGCCACGCCGATGGCGTCGAGAAGATATCCGGCCGGAAAGTAGTCAGGCTGCGTCCACCGAGTTCGGTCGATCACGACTCGGTTCCCTCGTTCGTAACAAATCGCGGACCTGATGAGGTCCTCTACAGTCCTGCCTTGTTTTTCGGCTACGAGGAACCGCCTCAATGCGTCTCGATCGACCGAACGGCGTATGTGCTCGAGGATGCCGCCGGCGGAGGAAGGAAGCACGAGAGCCCGCGCGGAGTATGTGAGCGGCTCGAATCCTGGAATCGAGTCGGCGTGAACGTCGGAGACAACCCAGATAGCCGCATCATCTGGAAGAGCGGTTGCCAGCACCGCCAGCGCTTGTGCCGAGCTCTGGTGCTGGAAGGCTTGGGCGAGGTTGATGACGATTCGCGCTCGCAGGCCGGCAAGAGCCGCGAGCGAATGTTGCGCGCGGCTCGCTTCGACCACCTCGCCGGTCGTTCGAGCGACCCACCCAGTGAGCGCGCGAATCAGCGACTCGTCGTTCGGCAACGTGTCTGCCTGATCCAGCGCCAGAGTCACTACGGATTCCGACTGTTCAGCGGCGAGCGCCGCCAGTGCGCGGAACGCCCGCTCCGCGTGGTCGTCGGCTCTGACCTCGACGAGCCGGAGTTGGGTGTCCCGAATCGAGGCTTTCAATCGACCGACATCGGCCTGCGCGGCGCTGCCCGCAAGTGCCCGCGCATCGACCTCTGCTGCGCCGTGGATGAGGCCCGTCACCACCTGAAAGGCCGGGAGAAGCACCGTCTCAATGAGCGGAGGTTGCCCAGCCGCCAGTTCGTACAACTGCGAGAGGATCGCTGCGGCGCCTTCATGGCGGAAGAGGACGAAGGCGTCCGGGCCTCCGCACTCCTGCTGAAGTGCCTCCACGATGCCGACGTTCGACTCGGATTCGTGCTTGAACACGCCCCAATAGACCCGGGCGAGCGTGCCAGAGTCGAGAAGGTCCCGAACAAGCTCGCGAATCGGTGCATCCAGACCCGAGTGGCCGAGCACCAGCAGTGAGGAGCCTGGCCGGAACCGCAGTTGCGACCAGTCCCGCAGCCAGGCGTGGTGCCGGGCCATCTCTTGGTCGCTGTGGGCGGTTACGTCGAAATGGAGATCGCCGTGCAGCTTGATGATCTGGATGCTCTTCGACGACTCTGCGATCGCGCTCGGCGAACCGAGCATGCTCACGATGATCGGGCGGTCGGCGAGCGAGACACAGGCCTGCTCGAGCAGATGATCGAAGTTCGTAGTGAGCAACGGCCCGACCGTGAAGTCACGGCAGAGTAGAGCGATCGTTTGGTTCGCGGCACCAGCAGATTTGCGGCTGCACATGCTGCGAAGGAAGGCCCCCCGCTCGTGATCGGTGGGAAACGCCGACGCCATCGCGTCCTGATACGCTAATCCGCGATCTGTGACTAGCCCATGGCGCTCAAGTAGCGCGACGACGCCGCCTGCTGAAGGCACGCCCGACTCAATCGACACGCCTGCCCCTGTCAGGATCCCGAGTGGCCGTCCGTCGCGCAGACGGCCAGCCACCTGGACGAGCACGTCATGGCACATCCACCATTCAGCATCTGCCATTGCGGTTTCCCCAATCTCGGCGCGGTCTGGCACACCAATCCTGGCTCGGACACCTGCGATGCACCAGGTTCGATGGTGGCAGCTTCGCCCCTGCCGAGCCCTATCAGGAAAGTCGTGTCTTCGTCCTGAGCTGAATTGCACCTTGCCAGAGAAGCGCCTGAGCGAGAGACCATGTCACTGGAACGAATTTCGAGACGTTGACGAGGAGGCGCAATGGCTGTGAGGCGCGCACACATGGTGTCTAAGGGCTACCTGCAGGCATGGGCCAACGACGAGAAGCGGGTATCAGTCATCGACTGTCAGAACGATCGAGGTTTTACTACTTCGGTCGATAGCGCGACGGTCGTCAGCTATGTGTACGATCCGCAGGTCTTGACTGTGGATCTGGAGGCGCGCTTCGCAAAGACGGAGGCGGCTGGTATCAAGGCGCTGAATGTGCTTCGAGCGCAGGAAACGCTCACTTTGGAGATGCAAATCGCTGTCATCGAGTTTCTGGACATGCATCTCGAGCGAGGGCGCTACGCAGATCAGGCCGCCGTTACGACGCCGGCCGTCATCCTGAAGGTAGGCGGCGAAACTGAGAAGACGAATCTGAAGCTCGGAGACCGGCTGCTCCTTTCGAGGAACATGGAGGGGTTCTTTCGTCTTCGGGATCTGTCACTTGAGCTCTGGCCATGGCGGATCTATACGAGCGACCTGCTCGTAACAGGGGATGGTGCGGTTCTGCTCTTCAGAGAGACCAGAGACAGCGAGATCTGCACAGTGACCTTCCCGATCTCGCCGACGCAGCTACTCGTCATCGGTCGTGAAATCGACGTGAATCTCCAGATAAACGAGTTCATAATGCGAAACTGTCGGCGATGGGTCGTCGGTGCCATTGGTGTTCTCACACAGGATCCAAACCGCATAAAGGCTGCGCGCACCGGCGCCCCGTTAGCCGACGGGACCTGACGACTGATACACGCGCCCTTCCTGCTCCGGCGCATGCGACGCCGTAGCGTCACGCGAGTCCCACCTTTCTCACATGACGGTCTCGATGCGCGTGATGTCGGCGGGCGACGGTTACAAGTACCTGCTGCGCACCGTCGCGGCCGGCGACGGCGACAGGTCGCTGTCCACCCCGTTGACGCGTTACTACAACGCCGAGGGCACCCCGCCGGGTCGCTGGCTCGGTGCCGGGGTCGCCATGCTCGGCAGCGGGCGGATCAGCGCAGGCGATCAGGTCTCCGAAGCCCAACTCCAGCTCCTCGTTGGTATGGGCCGTGACCCGATCACCGGGGAACCGCTTGGCCGTGCGTATCCCGAGTACCGAACCGTGGCCGAGCGGATTGAGGCGCGCAGCGGGGCGCTTGATCCGTCCCTCGGGCTGGCGTCACGCGCGGAGGCGCTCGCGGCGATCGAAGCGGGGGAGGCCGAGCGTGGGACGCGCCGGGCCGTCGCGGGGTTCGACTTCACGTTCTCGATCCCGAAGTCCGCGAGCGTGCTGTGGGCGGTTGCGGATGCCGGGACGCAGACGTTGATCGCGGACGCGCACCATGCGGCGGTTGCGGAGGTCGTTGCGTTCATGGAGCGGGAGGTTGCAGCCACGCGCGCGGGCGCAAGCGGCCGCGACGGCGCGGTTGCACAGGTCGACGTCGCAGGTCTGATCGCCACCGCGTTCGACCACTACGACAGCCGGGCGGGCGATCCCCATTTGCACACGCACGTCGTCATCAGTAACAAGGTGCAGACCGTCCTTGACGGGAAATGGCGGAGCTTGGATGGGCGGCCGATGCACGCGGCTGTCGTCGCGCTCTCCGAACTGCACGAGGCGGTCTTCGCGGACCACCTCACCCGAATGCTCGGCGTCTCGTGGGAGGCGCGGGATAGAGGCCGCGACCGGAACCCCGCCTGGGTGGTCACCGGGGTGCCGGAGGCACTGGTCAAGGAGTTCTCCACTCGTGCCCGGCACATCGACGCAGAGACCGATCGCCTTATCGAGCGTTACGTCGAGACGCATGGGCGCCGGCCGTCGCCGGCGACAATCATGAAGCTCCGCGCCCAGGCCACGCTCACCACTCGACCGGAGAAGGAGGTGCAGTCGCTGGCCGCCCTCACGGCTTCTTGGCGGGAACGGGCCGGGAGGGTGCTCGCGTCGGATGCGACCTCGTGGGCGCGCGGCGTGACGGCGAACGAGGAGCCGTTGCTGCTGCGCGCCGACGACGTGCCTTTGGACATGATCGACTCGCTCGGGGCAGACGTCGTGGCTACGGTCGGGGAGAAGCGCTCCACTTGGCATCGCTGGAACCTCACCGCCGAGGCCGCTCGGCAGACAATGGCCTACCGGTTCGCGTCGACCGAGGATCGCGAAGCCGTCGTCGGAATGGTCGTTGACGCTGCCGAGGCGGCCTCGCTGCGCCTGACCCCGCCGGAGCTCGCATCCAGCCCGGCGGAGTTCCGCCGCTCGGACGGCACGAGCGTGTTCCGTCCGAAGCACTCCGCTCTGTTCTCCTCCGAGGCGCTGCTGGCCGCCGAAGACCGCCTCCTCGAGCGCGCCCGCACCACCACCGCGCCGACGGTGCCGCTGACCACCGTCGAACGAATCACGAAACGCCCCGACAGCAAGGGCCGGATGCTCGGTGACGACCAGGCAGCCGCGCTGACGAAGATCGCGCTCTCAGGCCGGATGGTCGATGTACTGGTCGGCCCGGCCGGTGCGGGGAAGACGACAGCGATGTCGGCATTGCGACGGGCATGGGAGCGCGAGCACGGGCGCGGCAGCGTGGTCGGGCTTGCGCCGTCCGCCGTCGCCGCGCAGGTCCTGGCCGATGACCTCAGCATCCAGACCGAGAACACGGCCAAGTGGCTCGACACCCACGACCGCACCGGCGAGACGTTCCGCAAGAGACAGCTCGTCATCGTCGACGAGGCGTCCCTGGCGGGCACGCTCTCCCTCGACCGCATCACCACCCTGGCGGCGGAGGCCGGGGCGAAAGTACTGCTGGTCGGGGATCACGCCCAGCTCCAGTCCGTCACCGCCGGAGGCGCGTTCTCCTTCCTCGTCCGCGACCGCGACGACGCCCCGGAGCTGGTCGACGTGCACCGGTTCGTCAACGTGTGGGAGAAGACCGCCTCGCTCGCGCTGCGGTACGGCCGTACCGACGTCATCGACACCTACGCCGAGCACGGCCGCGTGATCGGCGGGGAGTCAGAGGAGATGATCGACGCCGCCTACACCGCCTGGCGTACGGACACCCTCGACGGGCGAGCCAGCGTCCTCGTGACCGACTCCAACGAGTCCGTCCAAGCGCTCAACAACAGGGCGCGGGCCGATCTGATCCTCGACGGCACCGTCAACGCCCGCCGCGAGGTCGAGCTGCACGACGGCACCCGTGCCGCGGCCGGGGATACCGTCATCACCCGCCGCAACGACCGCCGCCTTCGCGCCGGGCGGTCCTGGGTCCGCAACGGCGACAGATGGACCGTCACCGAGGTCCGCGACGACGGCGCCCTCACCCTCCATCGCGCCGGGCGCACGTGGGGCGCATCGGTCGTGGTCCCGGCCGAGTACGCGGCCGAACATCTCGACCTCGGCTACGCCGTCACTTCCTACCGGGCGCAGGGCATCACGGTCGACTCCTCGCACGTCCTGGCGGATGCGTCGATGACCAGAGAGACGTTCTACGTCGCCATGACCCGTGGCCGCGAAGAGAACATCGCCTACGTCGCCGTCGATAAGCCCGACCCCGCTCACGACGGCCCGCACCCCGGCGACAACGAGGATGCGTCCGCCCGGTCGGTGTTGTTCGGGGTGCTGCAGCACGTCGGCGCCGAGCTGTCGGCGCACGAGACGATCACCGCCGAGCAGGACACCTGGGGCTCCATTGCGCAGCTCGCTGCCGAGTACGAGACCCTGGCCGCTGCCGCACAACACGACCGCTGGGCCGCACTCATACGCTCGTCGGGGCTCAGCGACGACGACGCAGAAGACGCGATCGCTTCACCCGCATTCGGCGCATTGACCGCCGAGCTCCGCCGGGCAGAGGCGAACCAGCACGACGTCGAGACCTTACTGCCGCGCCTCGTGGGAGCACGCGGGTTCGGGGACGCCGATGACATCGCGGCCGTCCTGCATTACCGCGTCGCTAAGGCGACCGGCCGGCCGGCGGGGTCCGGTCGCGCGCGGAAGGCGCCACGCTTGATCGCAGGCCTCATCCCCGAAGCCACCGGCACCATGCCATCGGAGATGTGGCAGGCACTGGCAGAGCGGCGCGACCTCATCGAGACCCGGACCAATGTGCTCCTCGACACTGCGCTCACCGAGAAGCACGAGTGGATCATGAAACTCGGCGTCCAGCCGAAGCAGGCGCGAACGGCCCGCGCATGGCGGAACGCCGCTCGCACCATCGCTGCCTACCGTGACCGCTACGGCGTCACTGGGCTTGCACCCCTCGGAGCACGCGCCGAGACCGAGACGCAGAAGCTCGACGCCGCCCGCGCCCGCGCCGCGCTCGACCGGGCACAGAACCTCGCCCAGCCCGAACAGCCAGAGCAGGAACGCGCTCGGCGCACCGGGCCGCAGCGCGTCAGGCCGTCGTTGTAGTGGCCCAGCTACTCGGTTCGATCTGGTGGTTGGATCATTCGTACGTTCGAGACGCCGCCCTGGTTCACGCAGTCCTGAGCGAGGTCGTGAACGCCCCAGTAGAAGTCAAGATCGGCAGCCGAAGCGTTCACGGTGCTCTCGACGGGTATGTAGCGGTGCAACGGCGTGGAGACACCGCCGTAGGAGTGACCGAAGTTGTCCACAGTCAGGATCACGAGGGGCTCTGAACCGGTCCACTCGATCCCGACGCGCACGTCGTACTCGTCGTTGCCCGTCGCGTCAGCGGTCGCTCGGATGAGAGCCATCAGATCTGCGACGCCGCACTCGACCGCGTCCGACTGGACCTGCGATCCCTCGAAGTACCCGTCGCTACTCATGCGGTGGCCGCCGATTGCGGCTGCGAGCGTAACTGATCCGTCGTGGTGGAGACTCGCCCATGCTTCCTTCCACAGTGATCGGTCGCCTGTTGCGGTGTTGACGGCGACCCAGCGGCGCAACCCCGGTCGTGGATTGTGACGGTCGACGTTTTCCAGCGGGTGCACACCGCCACGTCCGGCGTAGAGCAAGGCGAAGCCTTCCGCTTTGGTCAGCACGTCGCGCGCGCCATCGCGCGTCAGGCGGTTGTGGAGTCGAGGGACACGCGGGTGGGCGACAGCGATCAACCAGGCGCGTTCGCTCGTCGCCCGCCCGCCCGCGGTCTCGGCATACAGGTTGTCGAGCGCTTCGCTGGCATGGCGGCGTTCATCGAAGCGAGCTCGGTACATCGCCTCAATCTGGCGTTCCTTCATCCACACGGTGTCGGAGTCGTTGCGCACCGGAGCGCCGAAGTAGTCGTTACGGTAGATCAGGTGCGGCCCGTCGAGGCTTGCAGGCACTTCCACAACGACAGCGCGAGCCCCCTCAACTCCGAGACGGTGCACGTTGAGTCCGAAGACAGGCGGGGAGATCGCGGTGATCGCCGCGGAGCGCAGGGATCGCTCGTACGCTTCATCAAACTCGCCGACGTCGACCCGCCCTGTCGCGGCCTTCTGCGACTCGCGTACTCCGAACACGATGACACCGCCGCCGCTGTTCGCCATCGCTGCAACGTCCTTGGGGAAGTCCGTTTGCGATAGGCCCTTCGCCGGCGGCAGCTCTGACTTCCAGTCCAGATCGTTCGTCTCCACGACTCCGCTGCTCACCGCCGCATCCAGCAGCTCGTCCGTCAGCGGTCCAGGAGCGACTCCGAGGGCGCGATGCAGAGCGGTGAAAGTCATGACCCCCAGCGTAGGGATCACCCGCGACAACTGGCGGTGACGCCGACCGAAGGCCGCCTACAGCGCGCACCCCTCCCGGCGCGCGGACGGGGTGATGGCCGACTCACGTGCGAGTGCCTTCCCGCTCACGCCTGCGGGCGGGTCGAGGAGCGCCGTGACGTCTGTGGCATCGGTGATGAGTGACGCGATGCCTTCGTGCAGGAGCCGGTGCGTCCCAGCACTGGAAACGCTGGTCACCGGGCCGGGCACGGCGCCGACTGGACGGCCGAGCTGCGCGGCGCGAGCGGCGAGGTTGAGGGAGCCGGAGCGGTAGCCGGCCTCCACGACGACGGTCGCACCGGAGAGGTCACCGAGGATGCGATTGCGGGCGAGGAACCGCCACATGGTCGGCGCGGAACCGGGTGCCATCTCGCTAGCGAGGAGCCCGAGGTCTCCGACTCGTTCCAGCAGCTCGCGGTTGCCGGATGGGTAGAGGCGATCCAGACCGCCGACCATGACGGCGAGAGTCTGCCCGCCAGGAGCGAGCGCGGCTCGGTGTGCGGCTGCGTCGATGCCGTAAGCGCCGCCGGCCACGATGATCCGCCCTGCATGGGTCAGGTCGGAGGCGAGTTCACCTGTGATGTGCTCGCCGTAGCTCGTGGCGGCGCGGGCACCGGTGATCGTCACTCGATCGCTCAGCGTGGCGCTGAGGAACGAGACCGTGCCGCGCACCCACAGCACGGTCGGGGCGCGCTCGCCCAGGTCGTTCAGTGCGGTCGGCCAGTCACGGTCGCCGGGGATGAGGATGTGCAGTCCGAGGCGGTCGGTCTCCGACAGTGCTTGCGTGACCGTGCGGGCGTCGAGGCGTGGGGAGACTTTGTTACGCCACAGCCCGGCGTCGACCGAATCGACCTTCTTCGGGAACGCGCCGGTGCCGGCCGCCAGGCGCATGGTCTCGACCGCGCCAACCGCCGCGATGAGCCGGCCGGTCACCGCGTCGTCGGGCTCCAAGGTCGCCGCCAGGGCGACCCGTGCGGAGCGTTCGTCCTTGGCGAGAGAAGTGATCGTGACCATGCCGGCTCCTGTCCGTGTGTGCCAGGCAGGTGCGCGAGCGCCGTCCGAACGAGCAGGCGCACCTCTTACGGATGTCGCCGGGGAGTCGTACCCTGGGAGCGAGGCAGATTCCTCCTTGATCTGGCGTCTCTCTGTGGACAGGCCCTCCGGCCACTCTCTACGCACTGTCTCGTCACCTGACCGTGCCACGAGAGGACAACGCCATGATCCGGCTGCTCTGGGCGCTCAGCGCCCAAGCCCGCTACTACCTGCGGCGCTACATGCCCACCAACATCGCGCTCGACGCGATCCGCACTCGCCGCGGCCTGAAATGGGGCATCCCCGCGATGCTCGTCGCCGTGCCGTACTTCCTCGCCGCGAACTACTGCCTCACACTGATCGAGCATGGCGGTCCCGGGTGGTTGAACCTCCTCGTGCTCGTGTTCTGCTGGAATGCGCTCAAGTTCCTCATCATGGGTCCGATCAGCCTCGTCCTCCTCATCCGCGCTCGACTAGAGGAGTCGGCAACCCGACGCCGCGACCGTCGTGCGCTTCGGCCGATTGAGCCTGCTGAGCCGACAACGGCGCACGTGCGATAGGAACTGCGCGGCGACCTCGCCCGTACCGTTCGAATAGCGACGCGGTTACGGCCTGCGGTGATTCGCGTGCCCGGCGGCGGGCAATTCGACCGAGGGAGTAGAGGCGGGGGAACGGACCCGCTCGTTCGTCCTTCGAGACTGGAGGGATGAATCACCACCCGTCCAGCCCGCACGGCCTGGAACCGCTCCTGAACATCGACGAACTCGCCGACTACCTCGGCGTGCCCGTCTCCACCATCTACGACTGGCGCACCAACGGCAAAGGCCCCCGCGCCTACCGCTTCGGCAAGCGCATCATGTTCGGTATCACCGACATCCGTGCGTGGATGGACACCATGCGTGAGCCCGCCGCCTCTACCGGCGCGGCTACCTTTCCTGGAGCGGGGGAGGGTGCGCGTGGGTAGGCCCCGCACGCCGATCGGCACCTTCGGAGTCATCGCCACCCGTGTCCAGCCGAACGGCAACCATGTCGCCCGCGCCCGGTACCGGGACTGGGACGGCAGCAACCGGCTCGTGCAGGCCACCGGTGCTTCACGCGCTGCCGCGGAGCGCAAGCTCAAGCAGAAGCTCGCCGAACGCTCCCTCTACCAGCCCGGATTCAACGGGATGAGCGCCGACAGCCCCTTCCCGGAACTCGTCGCCTACTGGCTGGAAGACATGGAGATAGAAGACCGCCTCTCACGAACCACCAGGCAGCTCTACGAGCGGGACATGCGTGCCCTTGTTCTCCCGGCGTTCAAGGACCTGACCCTTCGCGAGATCGGGGTCGCCCGCTGCGACTACTTCCTTAAGCAACTCGCCAGACGCAGCTACAGCCGTGCCAAGCACGCCCGCGTCGTCCTCCGCCTCGCACTCGCGCTCGCGGTCCGTCACGAGATCCTTCCTCGCAACCCGATGGATCACGTCTCCCGGCTGCACCGGAAGAAGACCATCCCGGACGCGTTCACGATCGGCGAGGTGCAGGACATCCGTGCAGCGATCAAGGCGTGGGAGTCACGGCGGATACTGGCGGGACCGAGGCCGGATCGGCAGCTCGGGCAGATCGTCGAGGTCATGCTCGGCACCTCCGCCCGTATCGGCGAAGTCCTCGCCATCCGCCTCCAGGATCTCGACCTGGGCGGACCGATCCCGACGGCGCGGATCGCCGGGACGATCATCAGCCGCAAGGGTGAGCCGACGCACCGGCAGGGCCATCCGAAGACGGATCGCTCGGTTCGCCGCGTCGCCCTGCCGGCGTTCGCGCTGCATGCCATCCGCTCGCGCCTACTGCGTAGCGGCGACACCGAACCTCACGCGCTCCTGTTCAGCACGAGGGTCGGGACGCCGCACACGACGAACAACATCCGCAGGCTCCTGCGCGACGTGATGGACGCTGCCGGGATCGAGAACGTCACTCCACACCGCTTTCGCCGCACCGTCGCCACGGTCGTCAACGACGCGCAAGGCGCGCTCCTCGCTTCGGAACTCCTCGGGCACACCGACCCGCGGATCACGATGCAGCACTACATTCACCGAGATGAGACTGTGAACCCCGCCACCGCCGAGTACCTCGAGCGAGCTTTCGGAAGAGCGGGGTGAGGACCCGTGCGCACGAAGCAAATTAGAAGACACAAGACACGCTGGGAGTGAAAACTAGTGCGCAACTTACTGACCTGGGTGTAGGCTGACCTTGTGACTGCTGAAGACGACGCCATCGCGAGCCTCCGGACCTCCGGCCTCCTCGACGTGCTCGCGTGGGCCGCGCCAGCAGCCTTCGCCGCCACCGATCAGATTTATGACGAGGACGCCGGACATGACCAGGGAGTCATCGGCTACCTGAACTTCAAGCACCTCAAGGATCTGATGGACCGCGCGACCTCGAACGGGCGGTTCGCTCTGGGTGAAGATGTGGATGGAACTGGTTCAGATGTTCTCGAGCGCGGTCTCGCGCCCGAGGCGTTCCGGTCTATGCCGTCACTTTCTCCCGAGGCGATTGCGCGGAGCAACTACCGGCAGTCACCAGGCTGGGCGGCCGACGGGCACCGTGTGCTGCTGCAGTCCTATATCTTCGGCCGCATCGACGACATCAAGTGGGTGGAGCGCAGCGATGCCAAGCGCCGAGTCGCCTCCCAGCAGTTCATCGGCGGGAACACGCTGTTCGACGACGCCGACTTCGGCCTGGAGTCGATTCCCGGTATCCCTGATGATGACGAGTTCGTCGGTGTGACGCTCGTGGCGGCACATGCCTTCAACCCGATCACTAAGCAGTTCGAGGTCTACGTCGGCCAAAGCAAGAACCCCGTTCATCCCGAGGACTCCTGCTGGCACTGGCGTCAGTTGCTGCTTTCAGGCGGGACTCCGATGGCCGGCACGGGTGTGCGTGTGCCGCCCGCCCTGCCTGGGGATTCGGCATCGACCAATGTGGACGATGTTGTTGTGCGAATGAAGAAGCCGCTCGCGGGCGAGGGGGCGGGCGCGGCGAATGGATAGCCTGCGCCGACCGTCCCAGACGCTCGCCGCCGCGGCCACATTTTTCAACGGCGAGCGTCTAGCAATGGCGCGACAACTCGCAGGGCTAAAGAAGGCGCATCTCGCTGCCCTGATCGAAATGTCGCCGGCTTCAGTGACAGCGTGGGAGAGTGGCGCGAAGCAACCCAACCGGGCCACTGTGGCGAAGCTGGCGCTTGCCCTGAAAGTCGAGCCGCAGTTCTTCGGCGGAGGCGCCCCACCACGAGTGAACAAGCCGCACTTCCGGTCGCTCCGCTCCACCCCGCAGATCGCTCAGGATGAAGCCGAAGCGTATGGGCAGTTCGTCGCCGAGGTGACCGGCATGCTGGAAAACGCCGTCGAGTTTCCGGAAGCGCTGCTGCCCGATCTGCCTGTCGACCCTGAAGAGGGCACAACAACTCCGGAAGAGGCAGCCAGGGATGCCCGTGGGTTCTTCGGCGTCGGCCCAGGACCGATCCAGCATGTGATCCGCCTCGCCGAGCGTGCGGGCGTAGTCGTCGTCTTCAGTGAGCCGGGGATTGCGGCTATCGACGCCTACTCCCTGCACACGGCCACGCGGCCGATTGTCGTTCTGAATCCCGCCAAGGACGACTACTACCGGCAGCGGTTCGACGTCGCCCACGAGCTCGGGCATCTGATCATGCATCACGACGCCGAACCCGGCGGGAAGATCGCTGAAGAGCAGGCTCATCGATTCGCATCCGAGTTCCTTATGCCTGCGGAGGAGATCGCCCCGTTCCTGCCGAGTTCTACGGCTGGCCGTGCATGGGCACAGCTCGCGGAGCTCAAGGAGCATTGGGGAGTCAGCCTGGCAGCGCTGCTGTACAGGGCTCGTGCACTCGGCATCATGGGCGACGTCTCATACCGGAACGCCATGATCCGCATGTCACAGAACGGCTGGCGCCGCGCCGAGCCCGGCCGGGTCGCATCACTTGAGATGCCCTCGATACTGCCGCGCGCCCGTGAGGTCATGAGCTCCGCAGGGATCGACGACGACAGATTCCTCTCGGGATCGGGTCTCCCTGCCCATCTCTACGAGATAGCCGCATCTCGCGTTCCGCTGACCGGGGATCGATCGTGAGATTCTCGGAAGCCTTCGGGATCGAGCGCTCCGAGGCAGACGACTGGTTTGATCCACACCTCACCATCGACACCAAGCTCTTCATTGACCCGTTGCTTCTTCTCGAAGCGGGCGGCGAATGGGCACAAGCGCACAACGAGCTGATCGCCCACTTCGTCCACTGTTACGGCCTCGTCGCCAGGGCAACGAGCACCACCTCGGTGTCAGCACAGGCGGCGCGGCGACTGCTCACTTTCCCGGAGCCCTTCGAGCTCGGCCTCGGATATACGGCGGAAGGAACCCGTGGTTCCGGCGCCGGCGATCGCTTCGCGGCGCGGATGGCGGACGGTATTGCCGTTGCGATCGCCGCAGGCCTCGGGCAGCCCGAGCACATCGAGGAAATCGGCATCCTGAACGAGGGAATCGGGGCGGATCGGATCTCCGATGCGACCGCCAATGTCATCAAGAGCCGCCTGATCGCATACACGCAGGCCATCGCAACGAACCACAACGTCCCGCTCGACCAGCACAAGGTCCGGCATGCTCGTGTCAGCTTGGACAGCGCCAGATGGCATGACGAGGACGTTGCCCTTCCCACCAACCCTGTCACTGGGCGCCCGGTGATCCTCGTCCCGGCGTTCCTCCTCAACGGCCTGCCGACGTTGAACGCGGATGACTGGTTCGACTCACACTTCAATGACGACATCCGCTTGTCGCTCAACCTCCAGGTCGGCCAGGCAGTGACTAAGGCGAGCATCGTCGCTTTCGCTCGCCAGCACCCCGATCGAGTCCGGGACTGGGCGCGAGCCCAGACCAGCCGGGAAGACCTCATCGGCTACGACTTCGGCGCTGACCCGCTCGGGGTCGTTCAGTGGGACCGGGAACCGGCACGATACGCCGCTGAGAATCCGCTCCCGCCGCGCACGATCACAACTCACGATGATCTCGTCGACCTCGCCGCGGAAGTCGTGGAACAGTTCCGGCATTTCATCGAAGACCAGCGAGGCTGGAGCCTGCTGTGGAACGATGACGGCTCGGAGAAACCCGAAGAGGCAGCACAGCTGGTGTTCCTGGGCATAGCTCAGCAGTACCTCCGGCAGTTCGATGTCGAGCTCGACCGCGAAGTCGAGCTCGGACGCGGTCCGGTCGATTTCAAAGCATCCTCAGGCACATCTGCCCGTCTGCTGATCGAAGTCAAGAAGCTCCACAACGGCAGGTTCTGGAACGGGCTGCGGTACCAGCTCCCGAGCTATCTGCAATCCGACAACGCCACCAAAGGCTGGTTCATCGCGCTGCAATACCGGAGCAACAAGGCCGCCGTGGACCGCCTCTGCGCACTTCCGGCCGAGGTGTCCGAAGTCTCGACTGCGACGGGCAAGGAGATCCGCTTCACCGCGGTCGATGCTCGCCGACCGCTCTCCGCATCCAAGATCAACGGCGATCCGCAACTCGACAGATAGGTCGTAATTATGAGTTCACCAGCCTTCTTGACTCCGCTTTTGACACTTGAAGAAAGCGATGGCAAGTCGAAGGTTGAGTATGTCGTCGGTGGCGAGCAATTGGTAGATGATGCGCGTGACCTTGCCGCCGCGATCATCGCTGACGATGCGATGGTCGTTGCATGCGGGAAATCACCGGTACTCGACCGGTGGCGCACGCGTCGTGACGGGGGCGCACCCTCGACGGGAGCGCAACTAGATGTTGTGGGTCATGAGGTTCTTGC
>NZ_KV825168.1:0-2516 GCF_001816085.1 Micrococcus sp. HMSC31B01 | reverse complement strand
CGCGCCTCGCCCGGCCGCGCCTCGCCCGGCCCTGCCGCCGGCTCGTCCTCGAAGGCGGGACCGCCGTCGTCCTCCCAGGCCGCGGCGGCGTCGTCGTCCCTGTCGGTCTCCTGCACCTGGTCGTGCAGGCGCTCCATGCGGGTGTCCAGGTCCGCGGCCACGCGGGCGGCGGCCACGAGCTCGGTCGCGATGTCCGGGGGCACGCCGCCGTCGAACTTGTAGTTGATCTTGTGCTCGAGCGTGGCCCAGAAGTCCATGGCGCTCGTGCGGAACTGCATCTCCACGGTCACCTGGATCGTGCCGGTGGACAGGTGGATCGGCACCTGCACGAGGCAGTGCAGGCTGCGGTAGCCGGAAGGCTTGGGTCGGGAGATGTAGTCCTCCACCTCGAGCACCCGGATGTCCGGCTGCTGCGTGAACTGGCGGAACACGCGGTACACGTCCCGGGCGAAGCTGACGATCACGCGCGCCCCGGCGATGTCCGTGACGTTGGTGCGCAGCGCGTCCAGGTCCAGGGACAGCCCGCGGGCGGAGGCCTTGCGCAGGATCGACTCCGGCGACTTCACCCGCGTGACGATGTGCTCGATGGGGTTGTAGTCGTGCAGGTGCGTGAACTCGTCCCGCAGCACCTCGAGCCGCGCCTCCACCTGGAGCAGGGCCGAGCGGTACTCGAGGTCGAAACGCTCGACGTCCTTGCGCAGCCGATCCAACGCCACGGACATCACGGGGGAGAGCTGCGTCAACGCGGACACGGGGGTGCCGCGCAGCGCCTCGACGTCCGCCGAGGGCACGGGCGCGTCCGGGGAAGGGTCCTGCTCCATGGCCTCAGAGCCTACGGCGGGATCCTGCGAGACGGCTGGCCGTCCACAGGCCCGACGGCGGCCCGTCAGTCCTCGGCGGGGATCAGCACGCGTTCGAAGACGGCGCGCTCCTCGTCGGAGACGGCCACGGGCCGCCCGGCCGCCGGGTCCACCTGCACGAACACGGCGTCGCACAGCACGCAGCGCCGCCCGTCCTGCCACAGCTCGTGGCGCAGCGTGAAGGACGTCCGGCCGATCCGCAGGATCCACACCCGCGCCGTCACCTCGGGCCCGGCGTAGACCACGGGCGCCTCGTACTGGACCTCCATGGACCGCACGACGCGCTGGACGTCCGGGGACGCCGTCGTCGTGGCCCACGCGGCCAGGGCGCGCACGCGCGCCTCCTCGGTGAGGGTGAGCAGGCGGGCGTTGTTGACGTGGCCGTAGCGGTCCTCGTCGGACCAGCGCAGCTGCAGCCCGACCTCGAACGGGGTCGGCGTGCCGGCGTCGGCGGGGGTCTCGGGGGTGGTCGGCTGCGTCACGGGGTGAACACCTTTCCTGGGTTGAGGATGCCGTGCGGGTCGAACACGGCCTTGATGCGCTGCTGGAGGTCGTGCTGGGCGTCGCCGAGCTCGTCCCGCAGGAACGCGCGCTTGAGCAGGCCCACGCCGTGTTCGCCGGTGAGCGTGCCGCCGAGTTCCAGACCCGCGCGGAACAGCTCGCCGGCGGCCTCCCACACGTCCGCCGGAATCGACGCGGCGTCCTCGGCCGCACCGCCCACCTGCGCCGCCGCGCCGAACAGCAGGATCGGGTGCAGGTTGCCGTCCCCGGCGTGGGCCGTGGTGGGGATGGCGACGCCGGTGCGTGCCTCGATCTCACGGATCCGCGCGAACATCTCGGCCATGCGGCTGCGCGGGACGGCCACGTCCTCCACGAGCGGGGTGCCGAGGCGCTCGAGTGCGGGGAACGCGGTGCGGCGCAGGGCCATGAGGGCCTCCCCCTCGGCGGGGTCCACGGTCACGGTGACGTCCCCGCTGTGGGCGCGCATGAGGGCGGCCATGGCCTCCCCGTCCGCCTCGGCGCCGGCGCCGTCGGCCTGCACCAGCAGGAACGCGCCGGACTCGGGCAGGGCGGCCCCGCGTTCGGGCCCCGCGTGCGCGCGCACCGCGGCGAGCGTCGCCTCGTCCATCAGCTCCATCAGGGCGGGCACGTGACCGGCCCCGGTGATCGCCTCGGCCGCGGCGGCGCCCGCGACGACGTCCGGGAAGAACCCGCCGAGCGTCACCGGCACGCCGCGCACGGCCGGCCGCAGCGCCAGCGTCGCACCCACGATCACGCCGAGCGTGCCCTCCGAGCCGATCATCAGCGCGACCAGGTCGTAGCCGGTCACCCCCTTGACGGTGCGGTGGCCCAGCCGCAGCAGGGTGCCGTCCGCGAGCACCACGTCCAGGCCCAGCACCGCCTCGCGCGTGACGCCGTACTTGGCGCACAGCAGCCCGCCGGCGTTCATCGCGATGTTGCCGCCCACCGTGGAGATGTCCTTCGACGCCGGGTCCGGGGCCCACCACAGCCCGTGCTCGGCGAGCGCGGCGTTCAGCGCCCCGTTGAGGATCCCCGGCTCGACGACGGCCACGCGGTCCGCGGGGGAGACCTCCAGGATCCGGTCCATCGCGGTCATGTCCAGGACGATCTCGCCCGCCCCCGCGACGGCGCCGC
>NZ_KV825167.1:0-2844 GCF_001816085.1 Micrococcus sp. HMSC31B01 | reverse complement strand
ACCTCGACGGGGTGGCGGGCCGGCCGTGCTCCGGTGTCGCGAGCGCCGGCTCAGGCGCGCACGACGTGCTCCCCGAGCAGCTCCAGGGTGCGTCGCCGCACGCCGGCGTCCTGGGCCGCCGTCGTGATGATCAGCTCGTCCGCCTGGACCCGCGCCGCGAAGTCGTGCAGCCACGCCGCCGTCGTCGGGCCGGTGCCCACGGCCGTGCACTCGAGCATCCCGAGCACCTGCTGACCGGCGGGGGAGTGCAGCAGCATCTCGACCTCGTCGTCGGTGAGGGTGCGGCCCCGGCCGAGCATCATCCGGATGCGCGCCCGCTGCGCGGCCTGCCACTCCCGCTCGGCCACCTCCTCGGTGTCCGCGGCGATCACGTTGGCCGCCGCGATGAAGTGCGGCTCCGCGAGGGCCTCGGAGGGCTCGAAGTGCTCCCGGTACAGGCGCGCCGCATGCTCGAGCATCTGCGGTGCGAAGTGGCTCGCGAACGCGTAGCCCAGGCCGAGCTGCGCGGCCAGCTGGGCGCCGAACGCCGAGGAGCCGAGGATGTACAGCGGGACGTTGGTGCCCTTGCCGGGGTAGGCGTCGATGCCGGGGATCAGGCTCTGGCCGGTGAGGTAGCCCTGCAGCTCGAGCACGTCCTGCGGGAAGCGCTCGGCCGCCGACGGATCCCGGCGCAGCGCCTGCAGCGTCCGCTGGTCGGTGCCGGGGGCGCGACCCAGGCCCAGGTCGATGCGGCCGGGGTGCAGCTCGGCCAGGGTGCCGAACTGCTCGGCGATCACCAGCGGCGAGTGGTTGGGCAGCATGACGCCGCCGGAGCCGAGGCGGATCGAGTCGGTGTGCGCGGCCACGTGCGCGATGAGTACGGCCGTGGCGGAGGAGGCGATGGAGGGCATGTTGTGGTGCTCCGCGTACCAGACGCGCCGGAAGCCGGCGGCCTCGGCGACGCGGGCCTGCTCCACGGATTCGGCGAAGGCTTCGCCCATCGGGGCGCCGTCGCGGACGAGGGCGAGGTCCAGCAGGGACAGCGGCAGGGGGGTGGGGGCGGTGTGCTCGGTCATGGTGCTCCTGGTCTGCGGGCCGCCCGGCCGGGCGGAGGTCTCCACAGATCCAGCGCCCACCGGCCCCGGACTATTCCGCGGCCGGGCACGACGACGGCCGCCCGCCTCCGGCGTGGGAGACGAACGGCCGTCGTCGGGGCCGCGGCGGGCGGATCAGACCGAGTAGTACAGCTCGAACTCGTAGGGGTTCGGGCGCAGGGCCAGCGGGGCGATCTCCATCTCGCGCTTGTACGCGATCCAGGTCTCGATCAGCTCCTCGGTGAACACGTCGCCGGCCAGGAGGAACTCGTGGTCCTCCTCGAGGGCGTTCAGGGCCTCGTCCAGGGTGGCGGGTGCCTTCTGGATGTCGGCGGCCTCCTCGGCCGGCAGCTCGTAGAGGTCCTTGTCGATCGGCTCGGCCGGCTCGATGCGGTTGCGGATGCCGTCCAGGCCGGCCATCAGCTGCGCGGCGAACGCGAGGTACGGGTTGCCCGAGGCGTCCGGGGCGCGGAACTCGATGCGCTTGGCCTTCGGGTTGGAGCCGGTGATCGGGATGCGGATGCCCGCCGAGCGGTTGCCCTGCGAGTAAACCATGTTCACGGGGGCCTCGAAGCCCGGCACCAGGCGGCGGTAGGAGTTCACCGTGGGGTTGGTGAAGGCCAGGACCGCGGAGGCGTGCTTCAGCAGGCCGCCGATGTACCAGCGGGCGGTGTCCGAGAGGTTCGCGTAGCCCTTCTCGTCGAAGAACAGCGGCTCGCCGCCGTTCCACAGGGACTGGTGGCAGTGCATGCCGGAGCCGTTGTCGCCGAAGACGGGCTTGGGCATGAAGGTCGCGGACTTGCCGAACATGTTGGCGACGTTCTTGACGACGTACTTGAACTTCTGCAGGTCGTCCGCCGAGTGGGTCAGCGTGTTGAAGCGGTAGTTGATCTCCGCCTGGCCCGCGGCGCCCACCTCGTGGTGGGAGCGCTCTACCTCGAGGCCGACCTCGGCCAGGACCGAGCAGATCTCGTCGCGCAGGTCGGCCTGCTTGTCCGTGGGGGAGACGGGGAAGTAGCCGCCCTTGAGGCCGGTCTTGTGGCTCAGGTTGCCGCCCTCGTCCTCGCGGGAGGCGTTCCACCAGGCCTCGTCCGAGTCCACGGCGTAGAACGAGCCGCGGGGGGAGGACTCGTAGCGGACGTCCTCGAAGATGAAGAACTCGGCCTCGGGGGCGAAGAACGCCGTGTCGGCGATGCCGGAGGAGCTCAGGTAGGCCTCCGCGCGCTGGGCCACGCCGCGCGGGTCGCGCAGGTAGGGCTCGCCGGTGCGGGGGTTCACGATGGAGAAGTTCATCGTGAGGGTCTTGCGGACCCGGAAGGGGTCCACGAAGGCCGTCGCGACGTCCGGGATGAGCTGCATGTCGGACTCGGCGATGCCGGCGAAGCCCCGGATCGAGGAGCCGTCGAAGAGCTGGCCCGTGACGAAGAAGTCCTCGTCGACGCTCGAGGCGGGCACGTTGAAGTGGTGCTGCATGCCGGGGAGGTCGGTGAAGCGGACGTCGACGAACTCGATCCCCTCATCCTTGATGTACGCGAGGACGTCCGCGGGGGAGGTGAACATGGTGCGCTCCTGTGGTCGTGACGATGGTGGCATGTCCGGCACGGCGGCGCTGGCGTGGCGGGTGTCATCACCCTACTTGCCCGGCGGCCTCCGTGGGCGTCGGTGACGCCCCACGGCGAGCCTCGCGGTTCCGCGCCGGTAGGCTGGGCCGGTGGCACGCAGAGCACCCGACCCCGCGCAAGAGCCCGAACCGACCCGCCGCGACGAGCCG
>NZ_KV825166.1:0-7881 GCF_001816085.1 Micrococcus sp. HMSC31B01 | reverse complement strand
CGGTGGCGGGCCGGCTCGAGGGGAGCGAAGCCGCGCGGGTCGCCCGCCACGGGCCGTCCTGCCGCCCGAGCGTCCCCGGCGCTCACAGGCCCCACCCGGACTCGGGCGCGCCCACGGAGACCACCCGGATCACGGGATGGCCCGCCTCGTCGGAGGCGTCCAGGTCGACCACGGCGTTGATCCCGTGGTCCAGGTCCCCGTCCGGGTCCTTCAGGACCTGCCGCACCGCCCACCAGCGCGGGCCGGCCAGCTCCAGCGGGGCGGCGACGTCGGGGGCCGCGGCCACGCGGAACAGCTCGGGGCCGCGCGCGGCGGGGCCGTCGTCGATGTCCTCGTGGTCGTCGAAGTAGGCGTCGAGGGCGTCGGCCCAGTCGTCGGCGGACAGCTCGCCGGACAGGCGCGCGAGCGCCTCGTCCCGCTCGTCGCCGAACAGGCGCACCCGCTGGAACATCGCGTTGCGGACCATCACCCGGAACACGGGCTCGTTGTCCGTCAGGCGAGGCGGGGCCGGCGGCTCGAGCGCCTCCATGTCCCGGCGCAGCTCGTCGATGTCCCCGGCCACCAGGTCCTCCCACTCCTCCAGGAGGGACGAGTCGGTCTGCTTCACCATCTCGTCGAGCCAGTCCAGCAGCACCTGGAGCTCCTCGGTGCGGGCCGCCTCGGGGACGGTGTGGCGCAGTGCCTTGACCGCGTCCGTGAGGTAGCGCAGCAGCACGCCCTCGGACCGGGCGATCCCGTAGAACCGCACGTAGTCGCCGAAGCCCATGGCCCGCTCGAACATGTCGCGCACCACGGACTTGGGGGTCAGCTCGAACTCCGCGAGCCACGGGGCGTCCTGCCGGTAGAGCTCGAACTGCTGCTCGAGGAGCTCGGCCAGCGGCCGCGGGTGGGTGATCTCGTCGAGGGCCCGCATGCGGTCGTTGTAGTCCATGCCCTCGGCCTTCATGGCGGCCACGGCCTCGCCCTTGGCGTGCTTGACCTGGGCGGAGAGCACCTGGCGCGGCGGGTCGAGGGTCGCCTCGATCACGGAGACGACGTCGAGCGCGTGGTCGGGATCGGCCGGGTCCAGCAGGTCGAGCGCGGCGAGGGCGAAGGGGGAGAGCGGCTGGTTGAGCGCGAAGTCCGGCTGCAGGTCCACCGTGAGGTCCACGGTGCGGCCCTCGGCGTCCGGCTCGGGCAGACGCTCGACGACGCCCGTGGCCAGCAGCTCCCGGAAGATCCCGAGCGCGCGGCGCATGAGCACCGCCTGGCGGGCCGGGGTCTCGTGGGTGCCGCGCAGCAGGCGCCGGACCGCGATGACCGGGTCGCCGGGCCGGTCGAGGATGTTCAGCAGCATGGAGTGCGTGATCCGCATGCGGGAGACCAGCGGCTCCGGCTCGGCGGAGACGAGGCGCTCGAACGTCGCCGGCCCCCACGAGACGAAGCCGGCCGGCGGGGTCTTGCGCTTGCCGGACTTCACGGACTGCTTCATGCGCTTGGCCCGCTCGGCCTCGTCCTTGACGTTCGCGAACTTCGCCGCGGCCTTGCGCTCGGCCGCCTTGTTCTCGATCACGTGCTCGGGGGCCTGGACCACCACGGTGCCGGAGGTGTCGAAGCCGGCCCGGCCCGCCCGGCCGGCGATCTGGTGGAACTCGCGGGCCTGGAGCAGGCGGGTCTTCTCGCCGTCGAACTTGGAGAGCGCGGTGAGCAGCACGGTGCGGATCGGCACGTTGATCCCGACGCCCAGCGTGTCCGTGCCGCAGATGACCTTGAGCAGCCCGTCCTGGGCCAGCTTCTCCACGAGGCGGCGGTACTTGGGCAGCATGCCCGCGTGGTGCACGCCGATGCCCGCCCGGACGAGGCGGTTCAGGGTGTGCCCGAAGCCCGCGGAGAAGCGGAAGCCGGCGATCCGCGCGGCGATCGCCTCCTTCTCCTCCCTGGACGTCACCGAGATCGAGGACAGACCCTGGGCCGTCTCCACGGCGTCCAGCTGCGAGAAGTGCACGATGTACACCGGTGCCTGGTGGGTGCCCACGAGCTCCTCGACCTTCTCCTGCAGCGGCACCTCGGACCACTCGAACGTCAGCGGGATGGGGCGCTGCGCGTGGGCGACGACGGCGACCTCGCGCCCGGTGCGCTCGGTCAGGTCCGCCTCGAGGCGGGTCGTGTCGCCGAGGGTGGCCGACATCAGCAGGAACCGGGCCTGCGGCAGCTCGAGGAGGGGCACCTGCCAGGCCCAGCCGCGGGAGGGGTCCGCGTAGTAGTGGAACTCGTCCATCACCACGGTGCCGATCTCCATGCCCGAGCCCTCGCGCAGCGCGCGGTTGGCGAGGATCTCGGCCGTGCAGCAGATGATCGGCGCGTCACCGTTGACGGTGGAGTCACCCGTGACCATGCCCACGTTCTCCGCGCCGAACACGTCCACCAGCGCGAAGAACTTCTCCGAGACGAGCGCCTTGATCGGCGCCGTGTAGTAGGAGACGGCGTCGTGGGCGAGCGCGTCGGCGTGCGCGGCCAGCGCCACCAGGGACTTGCCGGAGCCGGTGGGCGTCGCCAGGATCACGTGCCGGCCCTGGACCAGCTCGAGGGCGGCCTCCTCCTGGGCGGGGTAGAGCGAGATCCCGCGGTCCTCGGTCCAGGCCGCGAAGGCCCCGAAGACGTCGTCGGCGTCCGGGGCCGGCGGGAGCGCGTCGATGCGGTCGGTCAGCGAGGGCGGGTTCGTGGCGGCAGAAGTCATCGCCCCCAGGGTATCGGCCGCTCCGCGCGATACGGTGCCGCCATGAGTCAGATCGCGCCCGAGAGCCCGCACCCGGACACCGACGCCGTCGTGGGGGACGTGACCGGCCGACAGGGCGGGGGGTTCACCTGGGATCCCGCGCAGTACGAGGGCTTCGCCGAACACCGCGCCCGCCCCTTCCACGACCTGGTGGGGCGCGTGCGCGCCGAGGCCCCGCGCGTCGTGGTGGACCTGGGCTGCGGCCCGGGGACCCTGACCCGGACGCTGGCCGAGCGCTGGCCGGACGCCGAGGTGATCGGTCTGGACGACTCGCCCGCCATGCTGGAGCGGGCCCGGGAGCAGGCGGCCCGCACGGGCGCCCCCGCCAACCTGCGCTTCGAGGCGGTCGACGCCTCGCAGTGGCGCCCGTCGGGGGCGACGGACGTCGTGGTGTCCAACGCGATGCTCCAGTGGATCCCGACGCACCGTCGCCTGATCCGGCGCTGGCTCGGGGACCTCACGCCGGGGGCGTGGTTCGCGGCGCAGATCCCGCGGCCCTACGAGCAGCCCTCCCACGCGGCGATCGTGGCGCTGGCGGAGGACCCGGCCTTCTCCGAGCCGCTGCACGGGGTGGCGACGACCCGCACCGTGGCGCCGCCCGAGGAGTACACGCGGCTATTCCTCGAGGCGGGGTGGTCCCCGGTCGTCTGGGAGACGGAGTACCAGCAGGTGCTGACGGGCGAGGACCCGGTGTTCCGGTGGACCTCCGGCGCGGCCCTGCGACCGAGCCTGCAGGCCCTGGCCCGCTGGGACGCCGAGGAGGGCGCCGCCGAGGGCGCCGGGCTGCTCGAGGCGTTCGTGGACCGGTACCGCGCCGCCATGAGCGAGGCGTACCCGCCGGTGCCCGGTGTCACGGCCGACGACGGCGGCCCGGTCACGATCTTCCCGGCCCGGCGCCTGTTCATGGCGGGGCAGAAGCCGGCCTGACGCTGGGCCCGGGACCGCCCGGGCGCACCGTCACCAGCCGCGCTCGGCCCACTCCGGCAGGTGGGGGCGCTCGGCGCCCAGGGTCGTGGAGGCGCCGTGGCCGGGGTGGACCACCACGTCGTCGTCGAACGCGTCGAAGATCCGATCGCTCACGTCCGTGAACAGCTGACGGAACCGGCCGTCGTCGCCCTCGGTGTTGCCCACCCCGCCCGGGAAGAGGGAGTCGCCGGTGAAGAGCACGGCCGGCTCGTCCGCCTCGGGGCGGCACACCAGCGCGATGGACCCGGGCGTGTGGCCGCGCAGGGCCACCACCTCGAGCCGGAGCCCGTCCGCCCCCACGGTGTCCCCGTGGCGCAGGCGCACGTCGGGGGCGACCCCCGTGGCCTCGGCGATCGCGTCGGCGTCGTCCTCGCCGGCCGCCGTGCGGGCCCCGGTCAGGGAGGCCAGCGCCGGCAACGCGCGCACGTGGTCCCAGTGTCGATGCGTGGTGACGATCATCTCGAGGCGCGGCTCGCACGGGGTGTCGTCCGCGGCCGAGGCGATGAGGTCGCGGATGGCCTCGGCCTCGGCGGCGGCGTCGATCAGCACCTGCGCCCCCGTGGTCTTGGAGGTGAGCAGGTACACGTTGTTGTCCATCTCCGACACGGAGCAGGTGCGCACCGTGACGGCGGGCAGATCGTGCAGGAGGCGGTTCCGGGCGGTCTCGGGCATGCGCAACAGTGTACGGACGGGGCGGTGAGGCGCCAGGGCGGGCCCGGCCCGCGGTGGGTTCGCCCACAGGCGAGACCCCGGTGTCGTGTCCGTACCCGCCCCTATGCTGGCCGCGTGCCCAAGAACTCCTCCACCACCGTCTCCTCCGCCGTCGAGGCCCACCCCGGCGGCCTCGCCTCCGGCCCCGGCGGCGCGCGCTCGGGCGAGCGGGACCGCATCGTCGTCCAGGGCGCCCGCGAGCACAACCTGAAGGACGTGGACGTCAGCTTCCCGCGGGACGCCATGGTCGTGTTCACGGGTCTGTCCGGCTCGGGCAAGTCCTCCCTGGCCTTCGACACGATCTTCGCCGAGGGCCAGCGACGCTACGTCGAGTCGCTCTCCTCCTACGCCCGCATGTTCCTGGGCCGGGTGGACAAGCCGGACGTGGACTTCATCGAGGGCCTGTCCCCGGCCGTGTCCATCGACCAGAAGTCGACCAACCGCAACCCGCGCTCCACGGTGGGGACCATCACCGAGATCTACGACTACATGCGCCTGCTCTGGGCGCGTGTCGGGGTGCCGCACTGCCCGCAGTGCGGCGAGCCGGTGAGCCGGCAGACCCCGCAGCAGATCGTGGACCAGCTCGAGGAGCTGCCCGAGCGCACCCGCTTCCAGGTGCTCGCGCCCGTGGTCCGCGGCCGCAAGGGCGAGTTCGTGGACCTGTTCAAGGACCTGTCCACGCAGGGCTTCGCCCGCGCCGTCGTGGACGGGGAGACCGTCCAGCTCTCGGACCCGCCCGTGCTGAAGAAGCAGGTCAAGCACACCATCGCCGTCGTCGTGGACCGCCTCGCCATGAAGGAGGGCATCCGCCAGCGCCTCACCGACTCGGTGGAGACCGCCCTGAAGCTGGCGGACGGCCTCGTCGTGGCCGAGTTCGTGGACGTGGAGCCGGTCGCCGAGAAGGGCAGGAAGAACACCGCGGAGTTCGGCGGGCGGGACGCCGAGGGCAACCCCCGGTACCGCTCGTTCTCCGAGAAGCTCTCCTGCCCCAACGGGCACGAGCAGACCGTGGACGAGATCGAGCCGCGCTCGTTCTCCTTCAACAACCCGTTCGGCGCGTGCCCCGAGTGCACCGGCATCGGCTCCCGTCTGCAGGTGGACCCGGACCTCGTCGTCGCCAACGACGAGCTGTCCCTGCGCGAGGGCGCCGTCGTGCCGTGGTCGCTCGGCAAGTCCACCTCGGACTACTGGCTGCGCGTGCTCGGCGGGCTGGGCAAGGAGATGGGCTTCTCCCTGGACACCCCGTGGAAGGACCTGACGGAGGCGGAGCGCGACGCCGTCCTGCACGGCAAGGACTTCAAGGTGGAGGTGACGTTCCGCAACCGGTTCGGCCGCGAGCGCCGCTACACCACGGGCTTCGAGGGCGTCATCCCCTACGTGATGCGCAAGCACGGGGAGACCGAGTCGGACGGCGCCCGCGAGCGCTACGAGTCGTTCATGCGGGAGATCCCGTGCCCGGCGTGCCACGGGGCCCGCCTCAACCCCACGGTCCTGAACGTGCTCGTGGGCGGCCTGTCCATCGCGGACGCCACCCGCCTGCCCATGCGGGAGGCCATGGAGTTCTTCTCGGGGCTGCGGCTGACGGACCGGGAGCGGCAGATCGCGGACCAGGTGCTCAAGGAGATCCTGGCCCGGCTGGCGTTCCTGCTGGACGTCGGCCTGGAGTACCTCAACCTGGAGCGGCCGGCCGGCACCCTCTCTGGAGGCGAGGCCCAGCGCATCCGCCTGGCCACGCAGATCGGCTCCGGGCTGGTCGGCGTCCTCTACGTGCTCGACGAGCCGTCCATCGGCCTGCACCAGCGGGACAACCGCCGCCTCATCGAGACCCTCCTGCGCCTGCGGGACCTCGGCAACACCCTCATCGTCGTCGAGCACGACGAGGACACGATCGCCGAGGCGGACTGGATCGTGGACATCGGTCCTCGCGCGGGCGAGCACGGGGGCGAGGTCGTGCACTCGGGCTCCCTGGCGGATCTCAAGGCGAACACGCGGTCCGTCACCGGCGACTACCTCTCCGGGCGCCGCTCCATCGCGGTGCCGGAGCGGCGTCGCGTCCCGGAGAAGGGGCGCGTGCTGACGGTCCGCGGCGCCCAGGAGAACAACCTGAAGGACGTCTCGGTGGAGGTCCCGCTCGGGGTCCTCACGGCCGTGACGGGTGTGTCCGGCTCGGGCAAGTCCACGCTGATCAACGAGATCCTCTACAAGGTCCTGGCCAACCGGCTCAACGGCGCCAAGCTCGTGCCCGGCCGGCACCGGTCCGTGGAGGGGCTCGAGCACCTGGACAAGGTGGTCCACGTGGACCAGAGCCCCATCGGGCGCACGCCGCGCTCCAACCCCGCCACCTACACCGGCGTGTTCGACGCGATCCGCAAGCTCTTCGCAGAGACCCCCGAGGCGAAGGTCCGGGGCTACCAGCAGGGCCGGTTCTCCTTCAACATCAAGGGCGGGCGCTGCGAGGCGTGCGCGGGGGACGGCACGCTGAAGATCGAGATGAACTTCCTGCCGGACGTCTACGTGCCGTGCGAGGTGTGCCACGGGGCCCGGTACAACCGGGAGACGCTCGAGGTCACCTACAAGGGCAAGAACATCGCCGAGGTCCTCGACATGCCGATCGAGGAGGCCGCGGACTTCTTCAGCGCGTACACCCGCATCTCGCGGTACCTGGACACGCTCGTCGACGTCGGTCTGGGCTACGTCCGCCTGGGCCAGCCCGCCACCACGCTCTCGGGCGGCGAGGCCCAGCGCGTGAAGCTGGCGGCCGAGCTCCAGAAGCGCTCCAACGGCCGCACCATCTACGTGCTGGACGAGCCGACCACGGGGCTGCACTTCGACGACATCCGCAAGCTCCTGCACGTGCTCCAGTCCCTCGTGGACAAGGGCAACACGGTGCTCACCATCGAGCACAACCTCGACGTGATCAAGAGTGCCGACCACGTGATCGACCTCGGCCCCGAGGGCGGCTCCGGGGGCGGCACGATCGTGGCCGCGGGCACGCCGGAGGAGGTCGCACACGTCGCGGAGAGCCACACGGGCCGGTTCCTCGCGGAACTGCTCGCGTAGCATGGACCCCGCCCACGCAGGACGCGGACGAAGGAGAGCCATGGCGACGTCGGAGCCCGTGCGCAGGAGCGCCGCCGCGCTCCTGCGGCTCACCTGCCGCCCCGAGGTCGTCGGCATGGAGCACGTCCCTGCGCGGGGCCCCTTCGTCATGGCCTCCAACCACCTGTCCTTCGTCGACTCGGTGATCCTCCAGGCCCTCGCCCCCCGCCCGGTCCACTTCTTCGCCAAGGAGGAGTACTTCACGGGCACGGGCCTGCGGGGCCGCGTCCGGCGGCGGTTCTTCGAGTCCGTGGGCTCCGTCCCCGTCCGCCGGGGCGAGCAGGCCGCCTCCG
The DNA here is from genome assembly GCF_001816085.1 of Micrococcus sp. HMSC31B01. Classification (NCBI taxonomy): domain Bacteria; kingdom Bacillati; phylum Actinomycetota; class Actinomycetes; order Micrococcales; family Micrococcaceae; genus Micrococcus; species Micrococcus sp. HMSC31B01. Next base: position 57 of record NZ_KV825166.1, on the reverse strand, counting down.
TGGCCGCGCTCGAGTCCCTCGTGGGCCTGCTCGAGTCCGGCCAGGGCGTCGGCATCT
>NZ_KV825165.1:0-1981 GCF_001816085.1 Micrococcus sp. HMSC31B01 | reverse complement strand
GCCGTTGAGGCTGAAGTCCGGGTGCTCGGCCGCGGTGCCGCACTCCCCGGAGAACCTGCCGACGCCGTTCGCCCGGGCCTGCTCCCACGCCGCCTCGACCTCGGGCAGGAAACGGTCGTTGCCGTCGAAGACCGCCGGCTCGCCATAGCCCAGGCGGGCCATCTCGGCGTTGACCAGGACGCCGTCGGCGTACACGCCGGCGAGGAGGCGGTCATAGCGGTCGTAGAGCCGGCGGTCGTACCGCAGCACCACCGTGTCGCCGGGGCTGATCATCGACTTCAGCGCCGCCGTCGCCTCCAGTCCCATGCACTCGACCGGCTTCGAGGGGTGGTGGGTCTCGGGGGTGTCGATGTTGAGCAGGCGCACCCGCGTGGACACCTCGCCGAGGGTCACGCGGAGCGTGTCGCCGTCCGAGATCGACTCGACCGTGACCACGTCTCCCTCGACGTCGGCCGGGGCGGCGGGCGCCGCCGGCTCGGCACTGCGGGAGCCCTCAGCGGCACGCGACTCGGCGGCCCCGCTCGAGGACGACGCTGCGGCGCGCGAGCTCTGCGCGGCGGAGGAGGAAGCGGCCAGCGACGACGCAGCGGCACGGCTCGTCGCAGCCGCGTCGACGGAGGGGGTGGACGTGATCGGCATCGTGCTGACCGACGCGGAGGTGTCGGCATCGCTCGCCGGGGTGACGCCGTCGTCGGTGGCGGTGCAGCCGGTGAGCAGGAGCAGGGACAGTGCGGCCGCGGGGAGCGCCGCGCGCAGACGGGCAAGGGGCACGAGGATCCTGGAGGGGAAGGGACGGGGACATGACGAAGGCCCCGCCGTGAGGCGGGGCCTTCGGATCACCACATCATCGCAGGTGGGAGGCACAGGTGTTGCCGCACGTCACGACAACATCGGTCCCCGTTCCGTCAATGACGACGGGGGTCAGCGGCGGCCGTCGATGGGGTCGCCGCCGCCGTCGAGGGCGTCGAGGACGAGGTCGCGGGCCTCGCCCGTCGCGGACCGGCGGGAGAGCAGCAGCGCGGCCAGCCAGCACAGCAGGACGATCGCGGCGCCGCCCCACGCCAGGAGGGCGAGGCTGCCCGAGAGCAGCCCCGTGCCGTCCGCGCGGCCGACGCCGATCCACACCAGACCCCACGCGAGCGCGAACGCCGGAGCCGGGCGGCCGCCGTTGTACACGGCCGTGAACGCGCCGATCAGCACGGCCACCACGAGCATCACCTTCGCCCAGAAGGACGACTGCCCCGGATCGCCGACGACGCCGGTCGAGGCCAGCCACGCGGCCAGGTTCGCCACGGCGGCGATCGAGACCCAGCCCAGATGCAGGCCCTGCACCCCGTCCAGGAGGATCCGCTCCCCCCAGCTGTGCGCGCGGACGGATTCGAGGAGCACCAGGATCCACGCCAGGCACGTCAGCAGCAGCGCGATCACCACGACGCTCAGCCCCAGCAGCCCGGCCTGCACCGTCCAGATCCACGCGGCGTTGAGCAGCACCGAGACCAGGATCCACGGTCGCAGGCGGTCGTGACGGGCGGACTGGGCCGAGGCGAGGAACTGCCACACGGCGTACGCCAGCAGCCCCGCGTAGATCACGGACCAGATGCCGAACGCGGGGGTCGCCGGGGAGACCCAGGTGGCGTCCGGGCCGAGCCAGCCGCCCGCGGCCTCGGCCACGGGGGTCAGGCCGCCGACGACGCCGGAGCCCAGGAACGCGGCCACGACCGCGAGGATCACGACCACGAGCATGGCCACCCGGCCGCCCGTCGAGGACAGCCCCGTCCCCGAGCTGGGGACGCGCGCCGCGGCGTCGGGGCCGAAGGGGCTGCGGGACGGGCCGAGGTCGGTGGCGGTGCTCATGGGTGCTCCCGTGGGGTGATCGTCGGGGGTGTGCCCCGGGCGGGGCGGGTCTCAGGGTCAGCGTAGCCGCCGGGCCCATCGCGGGCACGGGCCACCGCGGCCTAGGTGTTGTGGGTCATGAGGTTCT
>NZ_KV825164.1:0-2810 GCF_001816085.1 Micrococcus sp. HMSC31B01 | reverse complement strand
CCGGTCGCGACGACGTGCGCGCCGGCGTCGAGGAGGGTGCGGGCGGCGGCCCGGCCCGAGGCGCTCGTGGCGCCCGCGATCAGGACGGCGCGGTCGGTCAGGGCGGCCACGGGTCAGGCGTCCGTGCCGCGGATCCCGGCGGTGGACTCGATGACGCCGCACATCTTCTTCTCGAGGGCCTCGAAGAACATGGACAGCGGGAACTCGTCGTCGAGCACGAGGTCGGTGTAGCCCTTGGGCGGGCCGGCGAGCACCTCGCGCGGCAGGCCCTGCGCCCACACGGAGGCCGGGTGCGGGGTGACCACGGAGGCGACGAGCTCGTAGGCCTGGAGCCAGTGCACGGTCTTGGGGCGGTCGATGGACTCCCAGTAGAGCGTGTCGATGGCGTCGCCCAGCTCGACGACGGCGTTGGCGAGCCGGTCCCAGTCCACGCTGAGCTCGACGTCGCGCCACTGGATCACGTCCTTGCGGTGCAGCCAGGCGAAGAGCAGCTGGCCGCCGAGGCCGTCGTAGTTGCGGACGCGGGAGCCGGTGAGGGCGAAGCGGAAGACGCGGTCGAAGAGGACGGCGTGCTGCACGAGCCCGGCGTGGCGGCGGGTCTGCTCCTCGAGCGCGGTGAGCTGCTCACCGGCGGCGGCGCGCGCCGTGAGGCGGCGCTCGATCGCCACGCACTCGCGGAAGGCGGTCATGTCGCAGCGCATCTCCTCGAGCGTGTAGAGGAAGAAGGGCATGCGCTGCTTGATCATGAACGGGTCGAAGGGCAGATCGCCGCGCATGTGCGTGCGGTCGTGGATGAGGTCCCACATCACGAAGGTGCCCTCGGCGAGCTCCTGGCTGGAGAGCAGTTCGGCGAGCTCGGCCGGGAGCTCGAGCTGGGTGATCTCGGCGGCGGCGGTGACGACCCGGCGGAAGCGGGCGGCCTCGCGGTCCTGGAAGATGGCGCCCCACGTGAAGGTGGGGATCTCGCGCATGGCCACGGTCTCGGGGAAGAGCACGGCGGAGTTCGTGTCGTAGCCGGGGGTGAAGTCGATCAGGCGCAGGGAGAGGAAGAGGCGGTTGCCGTAGTCGCCGGCCTCCAGTGCGGCGATGAACTCGGGCCAGATGGTCTCGACGACGAGGGCCTCCACGTGCCGGTCGGGGGAGCCGTTCTGCGTGTACATCGGGAAGACCACGAGGTGCCGGACGCCGTCGACACGGTGGTCCTGCGGCTGGAAGGCGACGAGGGAGTCCAGGAAGTCGGGCTCGGCGAAGCCGCCGTCGGCCCAGCGGGCGAAGTCGCGGGGCAGGGCGGTGAGGTAGGCGGCGTCGTGCGGGAAGAGCGGGGCGAGCTCCTCGACGGCGGCGACGATGGTCTCCACGTGCTCACGCGCGGCGGCGTGGTCCGCCGGGTCCGGGATGGAGCCGTCCTTGACCTGCAGGGGCTGCAGGGCGGTGGCGGCGGCCTTGAGGCGGAGCCAGGCCGGGTGGGTCTCGATGGTGCGCGCGTCGGCCGGGGTCTCCGGGACGACGACGTCGGTCCGGGCGGGCTGCAGAATGGTGGACATGGAACCCTCCTGAGGTCGAAGCGCCGGAAAATATCCGGTGACGCGAATCACTTGCCGGAAGGGTTCCATGAGGGCATGGGGCTGTCAACCCGGCGGCTGGGGCCGGCTGATAGCGTGCGGCGCATGGACGACCCTGTCGACGCGCGGCTCGCGGCCGCCGTCTCCCATGACCCGCGCGCCACGCTCGCCCAGCTCTCCGAGCGGGTCGGCCTCTCGACTTCCGCCGTGCAGGCGCGCCTGCGTCGGCTCGAGAGCACGGGCGTGATCACGGGCTACCGCGCGCTGCTCGACCCCGAGGCCGTGGGCAGGCCGCTCTCCGCGTTCATCGAGATCAGCCCGCTGGACCCGCGCCAGCCCGACGACGCCCCCGAGCTCCTCGAGTCCATCGCGGCGATCGAGGCGTGCCACTCCGTGGCCGGCGACGCCGCGTACATGCTCTTCGTGCGCGTGGGCTCGCCACGCGAGCTCGAGGCCCTCGTGACGGAGATCCGCCAGACGGCGTCGGTGTCCACCCGGACCACCGTGGTGCTGCAGACCTTCTACGAGCACCGCCCCATGCTGGAGTTGCCGGCGGAGGACTGAGGGCGGGCGCGTCGGCCCCACCTGTCACGTGAGTGGTCGGAATGAGGGCGGGTCTGACGCTCATTCCGACCTCTCGCGTTCCCGGCTGCGGCAGCGGGCACTCGGTCGTCCGTCCCCGCTACCGTGATCCCGTGCGTCCGACCTCGCCCCGTCCCGCCCCCGCCTACCTCACCGACTCCGTCCCCGCCCGTCGCGGCCACCCCCTGGGGTTCGCCCACCGGGGCGCCGCCGTCGACCGGGAGAACTCCCTGGCCGCGTTCATTGACGCCCACGCCGCCGGGTTCACCTACCTCGAGCTGGACGTGCGCACCACGGCGGACGGCGAGCTCGTCGTGTTCCACGACGAGACTCTGGACCGCGTCAGCACGGGCCGCGGCCGGCTGCGCGACCACACGTGGGAGCGGCTGGCGGACGTCACGGTCGGCGGGGAGCCGCTGCTGCGCTTCACCGAGCTGCTCACGGCGCTCCCCGAGGCGCGCCTCAACGTGGACCTCAAGGACCGCGCGTCGGCCCCGGCCCTGGCCCGCATCCTCGCCGAGCACGGCGCCTGGGACCGCGTGCTCGTCGCCTCGTTCCACGACTCGCGGCGCCGCCTCTTCCGACGCGCTCTCGCCCGCCTCGGCCACCCCGAGCGGGCGTACGGGCCGGAGCGGGTGGCGACGTCGGGCGGGGCGGCCGCCATCG
>NZ_KV825163.1:0-11739 GCF_001816085.1 Micrococcus sp. HMSC31B01 | reverse complement strand
CACGCGTCGTCGCCGCGCAGGGCCGCGTTCTCGGCGGCCGCCGCCGCGGCGATGCGCCGGGCGACCGATCCCTCGGCCGACCCCTCGCCCACGTGCTGGACCTCGCGGCCCTCCGGATTGGAGGTCAGCGCGAGGACGAACACGCCGCGGCCGGCCTCGTGGGCGGCGCGGATGGTCGGCACGAGGGTGCCGAAACCCAGGTACGGGCTGAGCGTCACCGCATCCGCGGCCAGGGGCGAGGCATCGGCGATCCACGCGGCGGCGTAGCCGTCCATGGTGGAGCCGATGTCACCGCGCTTGGCGTCCGCGATCGTGAGCACCCCGGCGTCCCGGGCGGCCGCGAGCAGCCGCTCCAGGGCCGCCAGGCCGGCCGATCCGTGGCGCTCGTACAGCGCCACCTGGGGCTTGATCGCCGCCACGCGGGGCCCCTCGGGACCCACCGCCGCCTCGAGGGCGGTCAGGGAGAACGCCTCGAGGCCCGCCGGGGTGTCGCTCAGGCCCCACTGCCGCAGCAGGCCCGGATGGGGGTCCACGCCGAGGCACAGCGGACCGGCCGTCTCCATGGCCTGGGCCAGCCGCCGCCCGAAGGGGGCGCGGGGCCCCGCGCCGCCCGTCGCCGTCGTGGTCACGCCGCGGCCTCCGGACCGGCGACAGCCTGCTGCAGGCGCGCGTCGTGCTCCTGCAGTGAGGTGACGGACCACTCGTAGGACCGCATGGCCTCGATGGCCTGCAGGCACGCCCCGAACTCGGCCGTGGTCGTGATCACCGGCACGCCGAGCGACGTCGCGGCCGCGCGGATCTCGTAGCCGTCCGTGCGGGCGTCGCCGCCGGAGGGCGTGTTCAGCACGAGATCGACGGTGCCGGCGTGCAGCTGCTCCAGCACGGTGCCCGCGCCGTCCTCGTGCCCGGCGTCGGCGATCTTCGCCACGACCTCCGCGGGGATGCCGTTGCGCCGCAGCACCTCGGCGGTGCCGCCGGTGGAGACCACCTGGAAGCCGAGGTCGACGAGGCGCTTGGCCTGGCCCACGAGGGTGCGCTTGTCCCGGTTCGCGACCGACACGAACACGCGCCCCGAGGTGGGCAGCGGGCCGCCGGCGGCGGACTGGGACTTGGCGAACGCGGTGTCGAAGTGCTTGTCGATGCCCATGACCTCGCCCGTCGAGCGCATCTCCGGGCCCAGCAGCGAGTCGACCACGCGGCCCTCCGCGGTGCGGAAGCGGGTGAACGGCAGCACCGCCTCCTTGACCGCCACGGGCGCGCCGATCGGCAGGGTGCCGCCGTCGTACGCCGTGGGCAGCATGCCGGCCGCGCGCAGGTCGGCGATGCTCTCGCCGACGCCGATCCGCGCGGCCGCCTTGGCCAGCTGGACGCCCGTGGCCTTCGAGACGAACGGCACGGTCCGCGAGGCGCGCGGGTTCGCCTCGATCACGTACAGCACGTCCGAGGCGAGCGCGAACTGGATGTTGATCAGGCCGCGCACGCCGACGCCGGCCGCGATCCGCTCGGTGGCGCGGTGCACGCGCTCGAGCACGTCCGGGCCCAGGGTGACGGGGGGCAGCACGCACGCGGAGTCGCCCGAGTGGATGCCCGCCTCCTCGATGTGCTCCATGACGCCGCCGAGGTACAGCTCGGTGCCGTCGTAGAGGGCGTCGACGTCGATCTCGATCGCGTCCTCGAGGAAGCGGTCCACGAGCATCGGCTGGTCGGGGGTGATCTCCGTCGCGTGCGCCACGTAGTGGGCCAGCGCCTCCTCGGAGTACACGATCTCCATGCCGCGGCCGCCGAGCACGTAGGAGGGGCGCACGAGCACGGGGTAGCCGATCTCGTCCGCCACGCGCTTGGCGTCGTCGAAGGAGACGGCCGTGCCGTTCTTCGGCGCCACCAGGCCCGCGCGCTCGAGCACGAGCGCGAACTCACCGCGGTGCTCGGCCAGGTCGATGGCCGCGGGCGAGGTGCCCAGGATCGGCACGCCGGCGTCGGCGAGCTGCTGGGCCAGCTTGAGCGGGGTCTGGCCGCCGAGCTGCACGAAGACGCCGCGCACGCCGCCGGAGGCCTCCTCTGCCGCGATGACCTCCAGGACGTCCTCGAGCGTGAGCGGCTCGAAGTAGAGGCGATCGGAGATGTCGTAGTCCGTGGATACCGTCTCCGGGTTGCAGTTGACCATCACGGTCTCGTAGCCGGCCTCGCGCAGCGCCATGGTGGCGTGCACGCACGAGTAGTCGAACTCGATGCCCTGGCCGATCCGGTTCGGGCCCGAGCCGAGGATGATCACCGACTCGCCCTCGTGCGGGGCGACCTCGGTCTCGAGGTCGTAGCTGGAGTACCGGTACGGGGTGAAGGCCTCGAACTCGGCGGCACAGGTGTCCACGGTCTTGTAGACGGGGCGCACGCCCAGGGCGTGACGCACGCCGCGCACGACCGCGGCGTCCATGTGCCGCAGCGAGCCGATCTGGGCGTCGGAGAACCCGTGCCGCTTGGCGCGGCGCAGCAGGGCCTCGTCGAGGACCTCGGCGTCGCGGATCTCGTCCGCGACCTCGTTGATGAGCACGAACTGGTCCAGGAACCACGGGTCGATCGCGGTGGCCTCGAAGGCCTCCTCGATCGTGGCGCCGGCGTAGAGCGCCTGCTGGGTCTGGGAGAGCCGGTCGGTGGTGGCCGTGCTCGCCGCCGCGAGCAGGGCCTGCGGGTCGGCGTCCTGCGGGAACGCGAGCTCCGAGCCCTTCTGCTCGAGCGAGCGCAGGGCCTTCTGCAGGGCCTCCGTGAAGTTGCGGCCGATGGCCATGGCCTCGCCGACCGACTTCATGGTGGTGGTCAGCGTGGGATCCGCCGCCGGGAACTTCTCGAACGCGAAGCGCGGGACCTTCACGACCACGTAGTCCAGGACCGGCTCGAAGGACGCCGGGGTCTTCTGGGTGATGTCGTTGGGGATCTCGTCCATCGTGTAGCCCAGGGCCAGCTTGGTGGCGATCTTGGCGATCGCGAAGCCGGTGGCCTTCGAGGCCAGCGCCGAGGAGCGGGAGACGCGCGGGTTCATCTCGATGACGACGACGCGCCCGTCCACGGGGTTCACCGCGAACTGGATGTTGCAGCCGCCGGTGTCCACGCCGACCTCGCGGATGACGTTGATCGAGATGTCCCGCAGCTTCTGGTACTCGCGGTCCGTCAGCGTCATGGCCGGGGCCACGGTGATGGAGTCGCCGGTGTGCACGCCCACGGGGTCCACGTTCTCGATGGAGCAGACGACGACGACGTTGTCGTTCTTGTCCCGCATCATCTCCAGCTCGTACTCCTTCCAGCCGAGGATGGACTCCTCGAGCAGGACCTCGGAGGTCGGGCTGTACTGCAGGCCGGCGCCGCAGATGCGGTACAGGTCGGCCTCGTCGTAGGCCATGCCGGAGCCGAGGCCGCCCATCGTGAACGAGGGGCGCACCACCACGGGGTACTTCAGGTCCTCGACGGCGGCCAGGGCCTCCTCCATCGTGTGCACGATGTGGGACCGGGCGGACTCGCCGCCGGCACGCTCCACGACGCCCTTGAACAGCTCGCGGTTCTCGCCGAGCTCGATGGCCTCGATGTTCGCGCCGATCAGCTCGACGCCGAAGCGCTCGAGCACCCCGTCCTTGTCGAGGGCGATGGCGGTGTTCAGCGCCGTCTGGCCGCCCAGGGTGGGCAGCAGGGCGTCCGGGCGCTCCTTCTCGATGATCTTGGCGACCACGGCCGGGGTGATGGGCTCGACGTAGGTGGCGTCGGCCAGCTCCGGGTCGGTCATGATCGTGGCCGGGTTGGAGTTGACGAGGACGACGCGGACGCCCTCCTCCTTGAGGACGCGGATGGCCTGGGTGCCCGAGTAGTCGAACTCGGCGGCCTGGCCGATCACGATGGGGCCGGAGCCGATGACCAGGACGGACTTCAGGTCGGTGCGCTTGGGCATGGATCAGGCTCCTTCGGTGGCGGGGGTGGTGGCGGCGCGGTGCTCGGTGAGCAGCTGCACGAAGCGGTCGAACAGGTCGAGGGTGTCGTTGGGGCCGGCCGCGGACTCCGGGTGGAACTGCACGGAGAAGGCGGGCCGGTCGAGCAGGCGCAGGCCCTCGACGACCTGGTCGTTCAGGGACCAGTGGGAGACCTCGACGCGGCCGAAGCGCGACTCCGGCGCCTCGATCGGCTCGCCGAGGGGGGCGTCCACGGCGAAGCCGTGGTTCTGGGAGGTGATGGCCACGCGGCCCGTGGCCTTGTCCAGCACCGGCTGGTTCGGGCCGCGGTGGCCGAACTTCAGCTTGTAGGTGTCGAAGCCGAGCGCGCGGCCGAAGATCTGGTTGCCGAAGCAGATGCCGAAGAACGGCAGGCCGGCGTCGAGGACCTCGCGCAGCAGCTCCACCTGGGCGTCTGCCGTGGCCGGGTCGCCGGGGCCGTTGGACAGGAAGACGCCGTCCGGGTCCACGGCGCGGATGCCGGCCAGGTCCGTGGCCGCGGGCAGCACGTGCACGCGGATGCCGCGGGAGGCCAGGTGCCGCGGCGTGGCGGCCTTGATGCCGAGGTCGAGGGCGGCGATCTCGGCGATCGGCTCGCCCTCCCAGCCGTGCTCGGCCGGCTCGATGACGTACGGCTGCTCCGTGGTGACGGACTCCGCGAGGCGGGCGCCGGCCATCGACGGCTGGGCGCGCACCTCCGCCAGCAGCTCGGCCTCCGGGCGGGCGGCGTGCTCGCCGGAGAACACGCCGGCGCGCATCGAGCCCTCGGTGCGCAGGCGGCGGGTGATGGCCCGGGTGTCGACCTCGCGGATCCCGACGACGCCGAACGTCTCGAGCTCCTCGTCGAGGGTGCGCTCGGCGCGCCAGTTGGACGGACGCCGGGCCGCGTCGCGGACCACGTAGCCGGCGGCGAAGATCGCCCGCGACTCGCGGTCGGCGTCGTTGACCCCGGTGTTGCCGATGTGCGGGGAGGTCTGCACGATGATCTGCCCCGCGTAGGACGGGTCGGTGAGGGTCTCCTGGTAGCCGGTCATGCCCGTGGTGAACACGGCCTCGCCCAGGGTGCGGCCGCGGGCGCCGTAGGCCCGGCCGCGGTGGACGGTGCCGTCCTCGAGGACGAGCAGGGCCAGGTCGTCGGTGGGGGTGCTCATCGGGGGTCTCCTTCTCCTGCGCGGCCGGCCGGGTCGGCCGGGGCGGGGTCGATGATGGTCTGCAGGGCGGCGAGGAGCCGGTCGCGGTCCTCGGGGCGGTCGGGGCGGAAGGCGGAGGTGAGTTCGACGTCGCCGAGGCGCCAGCCCCAGGCGACGAGCCCGCCCGGCTCGACGAACTTGCCGGCGATCCCGCCGGACAGGCCGGCCTCGACGAGGTCGTCCGCGGGGATGAACAGGTTGGCGGCCCCGGGGCGGAGCACGAGCAGGCCGCGGTGGGTGCCGGCGTCGTGGACCTCGAGGACGGCGCGCGAGCGCAGGCCCAGGCCGTGCACCGCCACGCGGTCCAGTCGGTCCTCGCCGCGCACCGTGCCCACGTGCATGCCCTCCGCGGACAGCGTCGGCTCGGCGTCGTAGAGGGCCGTCGGCACGGGGGCCGGGGCCGGGATCCCGGCCTGCGCCCGGCGGCGGGCCCGCCACCCGAGGGCCAGCAGGCCGAGCAGCACGAGGACGACGGCCAGGGTGCCCAGGGTCACCGGCAGCCACACGTCCGCGTAGTCCTTCGTCGGGGTCCGCGGCGGGACGGGACGGGCCGCCAGGGCGGCGGCCAGGGAGGTGATGCTCACGCGCGCTCCCCCGTCTCCGTCAGGGCCGGGTGGCGGTACGGCCGGGCGGGGGCGCCGTCGGCGACGACGCGGGCGCCGCGGTAGACCGTGTGGCGTACCGCGCCCGGCAGCTCCATGCCCCGGTACGGGCTGTTGCGGGACTTGGTCAGGTGCTGCTCGGGGTCCACGGTGCGGCGGGCCTGCGGGTCCACGAGCACGAGGTTGGCCACGGCGCCGACGCGCGGGACGCCGCGCTCGTCGGCCTGGCCCTGGTCGGTCAGGCCGGCGATCCGGGCCGGCGCCGTGGACATTACGCGGGCGACGCCGGCCCAGTCCATCAGGCCGGTGTCCACCATCGCCTGCTGCACCACGGACAGGGCGGTCTCGAGGCCCGTCATGCCCATCGCCGCGACCGTCCACTCGCACTGCTTGGTCTCGGCGGTGTGTGGGGCGTGGTCGGTGCCCACGGTGTCGATGGTGCCGTCGGCCAGCCCGGCGCGCAGGGCCATCACGTCGGACTCGCGGCGCAGCGGCGGGTTGACCTTGAACACGGGGTCGTAGGAGCGGACGAGCTCCTCGGTGAGCAGCAGGTGGTGCGGGGTGACCTCGGCGGTCACGGCCACGCCCTGGGCCTTGGCCCAGCGGATCAGCTCGACGGAGCCGGCCGTGGAGACGTGGCACACGTGCAGGCGGGAGTCCACGTGCTGGGCCAGCAGCACGTCACGGGCGATGATGGCCTCCTCCGCCACGGCGGGCCAGCCGGCCAGGCCGAGGACGCCGGAGAGCTCGGACTCGTTCATCTGGGCGCCGGCGGTGAGGTTCGGCTCCTGCGCGTGCTGGGCCACGAAGCCGCCGAAGGACTTCACGTACTCGAGCGCACGGCGCATCAGCACGGCGTCGTGGACGCACATGCCGTCGTCGGAGAACATCCGCACGCGGGCCTGCGAGTCGGCCATCGCGCCGAGGTCGGCCAGGGCCTCGCCGGCCAGGCCCACGGTCACCGCGCCCACGGGGTGCACATCGCACCAGCCCGCGTCCCGGCCCAGCCGCCACACCTGCTCCACCACGCCGGCGGTGTCGGCCGTCGGCGTCGAGTTGGCCATCGCGTGGACCGAGGTGAAGCCGCCCATCGCGGCGGCGCGGGTGCCGGTCTCGACCGTCTCCGCGTCCTCCTTGCCGGGCTGGCGCAGATGGGTGTGCAGGTCGACGAGCCCGGGCAGCAGCACCAGGCCGGCGCAGTCGACCTCCTCGGGGGCCGGGTCGAGGCCGGCGGCGTGGGTCGCGGCGTCCGGGCCGAGGGCGGCGATCCGGCCCTCGGCGACGAGCACGTCGGCGGTCTCGCCCGTGGTCAGGCGCGCGCTGCGCAGCAGCAGGGGGGCGGGGCTGGGGGCGCTCACGGGCGGACCTCCTGGTCGTGGTTGAGGACGAGGTGCAGGACCGCCATGCGGACGGACACGCCGTTGGCGACCTGCTCGAGGGCGGTGTTGCGGGGCGAGTCCGCCGCCGCCGGGCTGATCTCCAGGCCGCGGTTCATCGGGCCGGGGTGCATGACCACGGGCTCGTCGAGCAGGGCGCCCCGGCCGGCGGTGAGGCGGGCGAAGCGGTCGTCGGTCAGCCCCCAGGTCCGGGTGTACTCCCCTGCGGACGGGAAGAAGGCGCCGCCCATTCGCTCGGCCTGGACGCGGAGCATCATGACGGCGTCGGGGCCGGCGTCGAGGGCCTCGTCCAGCGAGTAGGTGACCTGGCACGGCCACGCGGCCACGCCCACGGGCAGCAGGGTGGGCGGGGCGGCCAGGGTGACCTGTGCGCCCAGCGTGCTGAGCAGCCACACGTTGGACCGGGCCACGCGCGAGTGCAGGATGTCCCCCACGATCACCACGCGCATGCCGGTCAGGTCCCGGCCGACCAGGTCCTCTCCCGTCGCCGCGGCGAGGCGCCGGCGCAGGGTGAAGGCGTCCAGGAGGGCCTGGGTGGGGTGCTCGTGGGTGCCGTCGCCGGCGTTCACGACGGCGGAGCGCACCCAGCCGGAGTCGGCCAGCTGGCGGGCCGCGCCCGAGGACCAGTGGCGCATCACGATGGCGTCCGCGCCGATGGCCTCGAGCGTCTGGACGGTGTCCTTGAGCGACTCCCCCTTGGAGACGGACGACCCCTTCGCGGAGAAGTTGATCACGTCCGCGGAGAGCCGCTTGGCGGCGGCCTCGAAGGAGATGCGGGTGCGGGTGGAGTCCTCGAGGAAGAGGTTCACCACGGTGCGGCCGCGCAGGGCGGGCAGCTTCTTGACCTCGCGCTGGTTGACGGCGGCCATCTCCTCGGCGGTGTCGAGGACGGCGAGGGCGTCGGCGCGGGAGAGGTCGGCGGTGGACAGCAGGTGGCGCACGGCTCAACCCTCCCGGGTCGCGACACGGTCGACGATGCTCACGGCGTCCTCAGTGACCTCGCCGGTGCCCTCGGGGCCGTCGACCTCCATGAGCCGGACCTGGACGCGCTCGGCGGTGGAGGTCGGCAGGTTCTTGCCCACGAAGTCGGCCCGGACGGGCAGCTCGCGGTGCCCGCGGTCCACGAGGACGGCCAGGCGCACGGCGGCGGGGCGGCCCAGGTCGGCGATCGCGTCGAGGGCGGCCCGGACGGTGCGGCCGGAGAAGAGGACGTCGTCCACGAGCACGACGACGGCGCCGTCGAGGGGGACCTCGGGCAGGCGGGTGGGCATCGGGGTGCGGGCCGTGCCGCGGCGGAGGTCGTCCCGGTAGAGCGTCACGTCCACCTCACCGACGGCGGCGGTGGGGTCGAAGGCCGGCTCGATGCGGGCCAGCAGGGCGCCGAGCCGCCGGGCCAGGGGGGCCCCGCGGCGCGGGATCCCCATCAGGACGAGACCCTCGGCGCCCTTGTTGGACTCGAGGATCTCGTGGGCGATCCGGGTCAGCGCCCGGTCGATCTCGGACGTGGACAGCACGGTCCGGGCAGCACGAGGTGCGGCGGGGTCAGTTCCCATGCCGGCGCCTCCTTCCCCGCCTCACAGGACGGCTCTTAAAGGATGCGTGGTTCGTCCCGGGGCGCCGGTGGGCCCCCGCGCGGGACGTCGCCGACTCTACCAGCGAGGCCCGCCCCACGGCGCGGATGACGCGGTGCGGGACGGGCCTCGTGACGGAGCTCTCGGCCGCTCAGGCGAGCAGCGTCGGCTTGACCTGCTGCAGGCGGCCGAGCAGACCGTTGACGAACTCGGGCGAGTCGTCCGTGGACAGCTGGGCGGCCAGGGCGACGGCCTCGGAGATGGCGACGGCGTCCGGCACGTCGTCCTGGAACAGCAGCTCCCAGGCCCCCACGCGCAGGATCGCCCGGTCGACGGCGGGCATGCGGTCCAGGGACCAGCCGCGGGAGTAGGAGCTCAGGGCCTCGTCGAGCCGCTCCTGGTCCGCGATGACGCCTTCCACGAGCCGCTGGGTGTAGGCGTTCACCTGCAGATCGGTGCTCTCGCGGCGGGTGCGGATGCCCTCCAGCGCGCTGGAGCCCCGCTGCTCGGCCTCGAACAGGATCTCCACCGCACGCTGCCGGGAGCGGCTGCGCGCCGTGGTCCCCCGCTTGGCAGCGGAGCCGGCGGAGGCCCGCTCAGTCATTGACGCGGCCGAGGTAGTCGCCGGTGCGGGTGTCGACCTTGACGCGGGTGCCCTGCTCGACGAAGAGCGGCACCTGGATCTCGGCGCCGGTCTCCACGGTGGCGGGCTTGGTGCCGGCGGACGAGCGGTCCCCCTGCAGGCCCGGCTCGGTGTAGGTGATCTCCAGGACCACGGACGCCGGCATCTCGAGGTACAGCGGCGTGCCCTCGTGCAGGGCGATGACCACCTGGGTGTTCTCGAGCATGTACTTCGCGGCGTCGCCGACCACGGCCCCGGGCACGGTGATCTGGTCGTAGTCCTTGACGTCCATGAACACGTAGTCCGCGCCGTCCTGGTAGAGGTACTGGTAGTCGGAGCGGTCCACGGTGGCGAACTCGACCTTGGCGCCGGCGTTGAAGGTCTTGTCCACGACCTTGCCCGTGGTGATGTTCTTCATCTTGGTGCGGACGAACGCGCCGCCCTTGCCCGGCTTGACGTGCTGGAACTCGGTGACGTTCCAGAGCTGGCCCTCCAGCTTCAGGACGGCGCCGTTCTTGATGTCGTTGCTCGTTGCCACGTGTGTGTGCTCCCGATCGGTCTCGCGGACCGTCACGGGTCCGCCTGCAGTGGGTGGGGTCTTGGATGTGCGCGGGCCAGTCTACGGGAGGCCCCGCGCGGGGCCGGGGTCAGCGGCGGCTCACTCTGCGATCTCCTGGTACGCCGCGAAGAGCAGGGACGCGTCCGGGATGTCCACGGTGGTGGGCTGCGCGAGCCCGTCCAGCAGGACGAAGCGCAGCTGGTCGCCGCGGTTCTTCTTGTCCCGGCGGATGCCCTCGAGCAGGGTCTGCCACCGGTCCCCGCGGTAGGAGACGGGCAGGCCCAGGGCCGTCAGCACCGACCAGTGGCGGTCCGCGGTGGCGTCGTCGAGCCGGCCGAGGGAGCGGGCCAGCTCGGCCGCGAAGACCAGCCCCACGGACACCGCGGCGCCGTGGCGCCACTGGTAGCGCTCGGCGAGCTCGATCGCGTGCCCCATCGTGTGGCCGTAGTTCAGCGCCTCGCGGGCGCCCGACTCGCGGGGGTCGCGGGAGACGACGTCCGCCTTGACCCGGATCGAACGCTCGATCAGCTCGCGCAGCCGCGCGGAGTGCGGGTTCTGGGCCTGGGCCGGGTCCTCCTCGATGAGGTCGAGGATCGCGGGGTCGGCGATGAAGCCGCACTTCACGACCTCGGCCAGGCCGGAGATCAGCTCGTTGGCCGGCAGGGTGAGCAGCGTGTCCAGGTCCGCCAGCACGCCGGCCGGATTGTGGAACGCCCCCACCAGGTTCTTGCCCTCGGCGGTGTTGATGCCGGTCTTGCCGCCCACCGCCGCGTCCACCATGCCCAGCAGGGTGGTGGGCATGTGCACGACGCGGACGCCGCGCAGCCACGTGGCCGCCACGAAGCCGGCCAGGTCGGACACGGCGCCGCCGCCCACGGAGACGATCGCGTCCGACCGGGTGAAGTCGTTCTGGCCGAGCACCTGCCAGCAGAACCCGGCCACCTGCAGGTGCTTGCCCTCCTCGGCGTCCGGGATCTCGGCGGTCAGTGCGGTCAGGCCCACGGCCTCGAGGTCGTTCTTGACGACGTCGCCGGTGGCCCGGAGGGCGCGCGGATGGATGACCAGCACGCGTCGGACGGTCGGGCCGAGCATGTCCGGCAGGCGCGCGAGCAGGCCCCGGCCCACCACCACGTCGTAGCCGCCGTGCACGGCCGCCTCGTGGCCGCCGGCCACGGGGATGACCGTCACGTCCTCGGGTGCGGCCGGAGCGGCCGCGGGCGCCGCCCCCGGGGTCTCCTGCTCGGTGATGTCCGGCTCACGGTCGGTCATGGGTGTGACTCACTCCTTCGGGGGCGGTGGGCGTCCCCCACGATACGCCAGGCCGCCTCGGCGGCCGTCAGGCCTGTGGTGTCGAGCACGAGGTCGGCGACCTCGCGGTACAGCCCCTCGCGTTCGGCGAGGATGCGCCGCCAGGTCCCGGCGGGGTCTCCGGCCAGGACGGGGCGGCCCGCGCCGCCGCCCACGCGGCGCAGCGCCTCCTCCTCTCCGACCGCGAGGTAGACGACGTCGGAGTCCGGCCCGGCCAGCGCGCGGCGGGGGCCCGGATGCAGGACGGCGCCGCCGCCGCACGAGAGGACGCACGGGGCGGGTCGGCCGAGCACATGGCCGATGACGCGCGCCTCCTCCGCCCGGAACGCGGCCTCGCCGTGCTCGGCGAAGAACTCCGGGATCGGGCCGTGCACCTGGGTGAACAGCTCGTCGGAGTCCACGAAGGGCAGCCCGGTCACGGCGGCCAGGGCCCGGCCGACCGTCGTCTTCCCGGCCCCCATCGGGCCGACGAGGACGATCCGGCGGGCCGGGCGCGCGGCCGGGTCCTCGTCGGCCGCGGCG
>NZ_KV825162.1:0-2519 GCF_001816085.1 Micrococcus sp. HMSC31B01 | reverse complement strand
CCCCGCCTGACGTGGGCGGGAGTGCGGGCCGCGCTGGAGGCGTGGGACGCGGGCCGGGCGGTGACCGTGCGCCCCTGACGGGGCGGCGGGGTCAGGCGGGGACGCTCAGACCCCGGCGTCGGGGGCGCGGTGCCGGCCGTGCGGAGGCAGCTGGTCCTCGCGCAGCACGGGCATCTGACCGGTGATGATCGCGAGGTCGTTGGCGAAGCCGGGCTCCACGTCCAGCTTCTCCTTGAACACCCAGAACCGGTAGGCGAAGTAGCGGAACACGGTGCCGAAGAACAGGCCGATCACGTTGCCGGCGATGAACAGGCCGGTCGGGTCGGTCACGCCCAGCAGGTACTGCGCGATCGCCACGCAGCCGGCCTGGATCCCCAGCCCGATCGCGTTCATGATCAGGAACATCACGAGCTCGCGCGTCTTGTTCGAGGAGCGCTTGTCCCGGAACGTCCAGTAGCGGTTGGCGACCCAGCTGAACAGGGTGGCGACGACGCCGCCCACGATCTTGGCCTTGACGTTGGACCCCTCGAGCGGGCCGGTCATCATCCACCAGAAGACGAGCGAGTCCACCACGAACGCGGCCGCACCGACGGTGCCGAACTTGGCCACCTCCCGCCACAGCAGGGAGGCCATCCCGGTCAGGCGGCCCCAGAGATCGGACAGCATGGGCGTGGACTCCTCGGTTCGGGACGGGGGTGTGCACGCGGGGCGGACCCGCGCAGGGCTGGGGAACACTGTAGCCGCGCCCCCGGCGCGCGCCCTCCTCGGATCCGGCATCGGCCACCCCTCCGTGACGGAGTTCTCAGCCGGTCCGACTACCCTGTCCGGGTGACTTCCCCTCGACTCGGTGTGATCGGTGGCGGGCAGCTGGCCCGCATGATGGCGGGCGCCGCCGCGGAGCTCGGCGTGCCCTTCCGCGTGCTCGCGGAGGCCCCGGACGCGTCAGCGGCCCAGGTCGCCCCCCACGTGGTCGGCGACCACGCGGACCTGGCGGACCTGCGCGCGTTCGCGGCCACGGTGGACGTGGTCACCTTCGACCACGAGCACGTGCCCACCGAGCACCTGCGGGCCCTGCAGGAGGCCGGCGTCGTCGTGCGCCCCGGCCCCGAGGCGCTGCAGCACGCCCAGGACAAGCTGGTCATGCGCGCCGCCGTCGAGCGGCTGGGCCTGCCGAACCCGGCGTGGGCGCCGGTCGACGACCTCGAGGCCGTCCTCGCCTTCGGCGACGAGCACGGCTGGCCCATGATCCTCAAGACCGCCCGAGGCGGCTACGACGGCAAGGGCGTGCTCAAGCTCGACGACGGCGACGACGCCCGCGCCTCCGCCGCGGACGGCACCCTGGCCGCGTGGCTCGGCGCCGGCATCGCCCCGCTGCTGGCCGAGGCCCTCGTCCCCTTCTCCCGTGAGCTCTCCGCGCAGGTGGCGCGCACCCCCTCCGGTGAGGTGGCCGTCTACCCCGTCGTCGACTCGGTCCAGGTGGCCGGCGTGTGCGACCTCGTGGTCGCCCCGGCCCAGGACCTCGACCCGGCCGTCGCCGCGGCCGCGACCGCCGCGGCCGTCCGCCTCGCCGAGGAGCTGGACGTCACCGGCATGCTCGCGGTCGAGCTGTTCGAGACGCCGGGGGTCGGCCCGGGCTTCCAGGTGAACGAGCTGGCCATGCGCCCCCACAACTCCGGCCACTGGTCCATGGACGGCGCCGTCACCGGCCAGTTCGAGCAGCACGTCCGCGCCGTGCTCGACCTGCCGCTGGGCGAGACGACCCCCCGCGGGGCCGGCGTCGTGATGAAGAACGTCCTCGGCGGCGCCCGCGAGGACCTGCACGCCGGCAGCGTCGCGGCCCTCGCCGCCCACCCGCAGGCCAAGGTCCACCTCTACGGCAAGGACGTGCGCCCGGGCCGCAAGGTCGGTCACGTCAACGTCGTCGCGGACCACGGCCTCAGCCTCGAGGAGGCCG
This sequence comes from Micrococcus sp. HMSC31B01, assembly GCF_001816085.1. Taxonomy (NCBI): domain Bacteria; kingdom Bacillati; phylum Actinomycetota; class Actinomycetes; order Micrococcales; family Micrococcaceae; genus Micrococcus; species Micrococcus sp. HMSC31B01. The sequence continues at coordinate 565 of NZ_KV825162.1, read as the reverse complement.
TGCGGACCGCCGAGTCCGCCGCCGCACTGCTGCGCGACGACGCCCCCACCACCGGCACCGAGACGGAGGCCCGCCCATGACCGCCACGCCCCAGTCCCCCGCCCAGCCCCTGCAGGACGACGCCCCGGTCGTCTCCGTCGTGATGGGCTCCGACTCCGACTGGCCCGTGATGAGCGCGGCCGCCGAGGCCCTGCGCGAGCTCGACGTGCCCGTCGAGGTCGGCGTGGTCTCCGCGCACCGCATGCCCCACGAGATGGTGGAGTTCGGCGCCCGCGCGCACGAGCGCGGCATCCGCGTGATCGTGGCCGGCGCGGGCGGCGCGGCGCACCTGCCCGGGATGCTCGCCGCCGTCACCCCCCTGCCCGTGATCGGCGTGCCCGTGAAGCTCAAGAGCCTGGACGGGATGGACTCCCTGCTCTCGATCGTCCAGATGCCCGCCGGCGTGCCGGTGGCCACCGTCTCCATCGACGGCGCCCGCAACGCCGGCCTGCTGGCCGCCCGCATCCTCGCCTCGGCCGACACCGCGGAGGGCGACCGCCTGCGCGCCGCCCTCGCCGAGCACGCC
>NZ_KV825161.1:0-2522 GCF_001816085.1 Micrococcus sp. HMSC31B01 | reverse complement strand
GCCGTTCGCCCCGTCGCCCGGCCCGCGAGGACCAGCAGCCCCGCCACGACGCCGCCGAGCAGGATCGCGCCCACCCCGGCGGCGAGCACCGCCGTCGGACCGAGCACCCCCGTGTACACGCCCAGCCCGCCGGCCAGCTTCACGTCGCCCATCCCGAGGCCGCCGCGGCTGAGCACGTGCAGCGCGAGCATCGCCACGGTGTAACCGAGACCGCCCAGCAGGCTGCAGAGGGTCAGGTCACCCCGGCCCGCCAGCAGCGCTCCCCCGGTCATCATCGTCAACCCGCCCAGCGCCAGCCGCAGCGTCCATCGGTTCGGCAGCCGATGTTCGCGCAGGTCCGTGCGCACGAGCACGCCCGTGCACACCGCGAACCACACCAGTCCCAGGGACCACAGCACCGCCGTCGCCGGCGCGCCGTGCGTCCACGCCCATCCCACCCCGCTCATGCGCCCAGCCTAGGTCGGGCGGCGCACCCGCCGGGCCGTCGTCCACAGGCGATCAGGCCACCTCGCGTTCACGGTCCGGCCACCCCGTGTTCTGCCCACAGCGCAACCGGAGCCGCCCATTGCGACGAGCCCTCGCGTGGGTCTACTGTGAAGTCACGAGCTTCCGGCCGTCTGATGGACGTACGGGGCTCACACAGACCCCATGGCCTCAATCCCGTTTCAAAGGGGCCATGGTGGCGGGCTTCCTCGGTCCCCCATCCCCCCTCCGCGGGGCCGAGCACCCCCGCCGGGGGCCGCTGCTTCGGCAGCGGCCCCTTTTTCATGCCCGACCCCGCCGGCCGGCTCAGGCCCGGCCCTCCTCCAGCAGGTCCGTGACCAGTGCGGCGATCGGTGAGCGCTCGGAACGGGTCAGCGTCACATGCCCGAACAGCGGGTGGCCCTTGAGGCGCTCCACCACGGCCGCGATGCCGTCGTGCCGGCCCACGCGCAGGTTGTCTCGCTGGGCGACGTCGTGGGTCAGCACCACCTTCGAGTTGCGGCCCATCCGGCTCAGCACCGTGAGCAGAACGTTCCGCTCGAGCGACTGCGCCTCGTCCACGATCACCCACGCATCGTGCAGCGAACGGCCGCGGATGTGCGTCAGCGGCAGGATCTCCAGCATCCCGCGGTCCACCACCTCGTCCACCACGGACGGGGAGACCAGCGCGCCCAGGGTGTCGAACACGGCCTGCGCCCACGGACCCATCTTGTCGCCCTCGGAGCCGGGCAGGTAGCCGAGGTCCTGGCCGCCGACGGCGTACAGCGGGCGGAACACGACCACCCTGCGGTGCTCGCGGCGCTCCATCACGGCGTCGAGGCCCGCGCACAGCGCCAGCGCGGACTTGCCGGTGCCCGCGCGGCCGCCGAGGGAGACGATGCCCACGCTCGGCTCCGTCAGCAGCTCGATGGCCAGCCGCTGCTCGGCGGAGCGGCCATGCAGGCCGAACACGTCGCGGTCCCCGCGCACCAGGCAGGCTCGGCCGCCCTCGCCGACCCGGGCCAGGGCGGAGCCCCGGGGCGCGGTGAGCACCAGCCCCGTGTTGACCGGCAGGCGGTTCGCCTCGGCCGGGGCCTCCTCCGGCCCGGTCTCGACGCCCGTGCCGGTCAGGGTCCCCAGCGGGACGCCGGCCAGGTCGACCTCGCCGTCGTCGTAGAGGGCGTCCAGCCGCTCCTGCGCCACGCTGAGGGAGACGGTGCCGCGCCAGCCCGAGTCACGCACGAGCTCGTGGCGGTACTCGTCCGCGGCGAGGCCCATGGCCGCCGCCTTCACGCGCATCGGCAGGTCCTTGGACACGACCGTGACCGTGGCGCCCTCGTCCGCGAGCGCCTTCGCGACGGCGAGGATGCGGGAGTCGTTGTCCGTGCCGCGGATGCCCAGGGGCAGCACGTCCACGGACACGTGGTTCAGTTCGATCCGCAGCGTGCCGCCCTCGGGGGTGATCGGCACGGGCTGGTCCAGCGCGCCGTGGCGGCCGCGCAGGTCGTCGAGCAGGCGGAGGGCCGTGCGCGCGTCGTAGCCGAGGTCGGGGTCGGCGCGCTTGGCCTCGAGCTCCGAGACCACCACGAGCGGCAGGACCACCTCGTGCTCGGCGAAGTGCAGCAGGGCGCGCGGGTCCGAGAGCAGCACGGACGTGTCCACCACGTAGGTCCGCAGGCCGGTCGCCTCCGCCGGCCCCGCCTCGGCACGCGCCTGGCCCGGCCGGCTCGACGGCTCCTCCCGGGTCTGCACGTGCTCCACGAGCTCTGCCACCATGTCTGCCTCCTGTGCCGGTGAACCATGCGGGCGGGGGTCCGCCCACGGGCCACGCTAGGAAGCGGCGTCGTCCGCCGGGGCCCGGCACGGTGAACCCGGGATGAAGTCGCGGTGACGGTCCGTCCGGGCCCCGCCACGGCCCCGACGTCCCGCGCTCCCTACACTGGAGACGCGCCGCCGACGTCCCGACGGCCGCCCGCTCCCCGTCCCCAGGAGGGCCCTTGAGCATGCACCGCCCGTCCCCCGGCCTGCCCGATCTGCCGGGCAGCCCGGCCCCCGCCCCG
>NZ_KV825160.1:0-2344 GCF_001816085.1 Micrococcus sp. HMSC31B01 | reverse complement strand
GTCCGGACCGAATGAAGGGGGCGGCTCAGGCCGCAGTGCTGTGAGCGCCCGGTCGGTGAGAGGGCGTACGGCCGAGGTGCCTGCCCGCGCGGCGTTGTAGGAGGCCCAATCGCTGGAACTTGTGGGAGTGGCTGGCATGGCCTGAGTATCTCGATCTGGGCACGTAGGGGGAAGAGGATGCGACGAGCGATGGTGTGTCGCGGCTTCCCCATGGCGAGAGTTGCGGCGAGGATCGGGCCCGCCGCAAACGACCGAATCTGCCTATCCCACGGGGCGGAATCCGAGCCGCTGGTAAATCCTCATGGCCGCATCGGAGGTGCCCTGTCCGAAGCGCAGACTCAGAGTGTGGTCACCGGCGTCGCAGCAGGTTGCGATGGCGTGTTGGACCAGAGCCCGCCCGATCCCCTTCCCGCGTGCGTGGGGATCAATGAAGAGGTCGATGATGAACGGACCAGTGAGGTGTTCGTCCCAGATCGAGTGGGTGACCACCATGATGGCTCCGGCGAGACGGCCACCCACCCACGCTGTAGTGCTCGCATCGGCGCGCAGCTTTCCGTAGTCACCGCGGAAGGTCGCGTTCATCTCCTCGCACGCCTCGTCTAGATCGGAGGCAGCGACGTCGGGTGGGTAGCTCATGAGATAGCACTGGGCCAGATCGTCGGCCATCCCAGCGTCCAATCCTCGAAAGTCGAGTCCTCCAGGGAGCTGGCCAGCAGGATAGAGCTGCGGCAAGTGAAGAGTCAGAAGGTCAGTGGGCACAGTTGTTCCTCTCGTGATGGTGGGGTGTTCAGCGCGATGCCGTCAGAGAGTGAACATGGCTCGGAAGATAGCAGTGCAGAGGCGCAGTGGAGAGAGGGCGAGACGCTCGGAGTGTGAGGGGCTGCTCTCGTGCTCGTGGAAGCGCAGCCACAAACGACCGGTTGTACTGCGTGCCGCTGGGAGTCACCTACCCGCCGCATCCGCAGGCGGAGGATGGCGAAAGCGCTCACCCCCCGAGTGGTGCTGGCGTCCATGACCCAGGTGGTGAGCGATGCAGTTCTGGCGTGGGCCAGCACTAACGCGGGTCGGTCAGACCCGCGTAGCGTCGATGATGTCCGGCGTGGAGCCCCTCGGGCTTCCACGCATCCGACATGATCGAGGGGAGTCCTCTCTTGTATATCCACAAGCAGAAGCTTCAGCACGTCTCCAGTCCTGAGAAGCCCGACGCGGTCTACGCCCGCAAGCTGCAGGAGGTGATCGGCGGGCAGTACGGTGAGATCACCGTGGCCATGCAGTACAGCTTCCAGGCCTGGAACGCCCACATTCCGGGCAAGTACCGGGACCTGCTCTTCAGCACGGCGGCCGAGGAGTTCGGTCACGTCGAGATGCTCGCCACCATGGTGGCCCAGCTGCTGGAGAAGGCCCCGGTGGGGATCACCACCGACGCCATCCAGGATGACCCGGCCGTGGCCGCCGTCATCGGGGGTACCGACCTGCAGCAGGCCATCGTGGCCGGTGCCGGTGCTCGCCCCGTGGACAGCATGGGGAATCCGTGGACGGCGGCCTACGTCACCGCCAGCGGCAACCTGTTGGCGGACATGACCGCCAACCTCAACGCCGAGATGCAGGGCCGCACCCAGGTGGCCCGGCTCTACCACATGACCGATGACCCGGGCATCCGGGAGCTGCTGTCCTTCCTTCTGGCCCGGGACACGATGCACCAGAACCAGTGGGCGGCGGCTGTGAAGGAGCTGCAGGAGGACGGCCTGGAGGAGATGCCGGTGCCGAGCAACTTCCCGCAGAAGAAGGAGGCCACGGAGCACTCGTACACGCACTACGAATTCTCTGACGGTCAGGCCACTGCGCAGGGTTCGTGGGCTGCAGGCCCCACCCCGGACGGCAAGGGCGAGTTCTCCTACTCGTCCGAGCCGCCGGCGGGGGTCCCCATGCCCCCGCCCACCCACCCGGACTCCCGTTTCTACGGGACCACGGAGGTGCCCAACCGCCTCGAGAAGCTGGCGGGCACGGTGCAGGACAAGCTGCACCGCGAGTGACCCGACCTTCCCGATGAGGCAGTGCACGGGCCCGTCTGCTCCGGCAGGCGGGCCCGTGTCGTCTGTCCATGTAAGAGGCCGCATCTCCCTGGCACGGATTGTGGCGAGAATGTGCCTCGCCATTCTTGAGGGGATGCGGGCGCTTCGGACAGGGCTGCGTGGTCGCACGGAGTGTTCTTGACCCACGTCCACGCGGGTATACCCCTTTACACGCCCTGCCCTGTGGCTTCGTTCGCTTGGTGGCGGGGTTTTTGCAGCGCTCCGTGGCGGTCTTGTTGCCGCGATCACGCAGGACTGGCTGCAGGTAGGTG
>NZ_KV825159.1:0-7816 GCF_001816085.1 Micrococcus sp. HMSC31B01 | reverse complement strand
GGCACGGGGCGGGCACCGACGGATCGGTGCCCGCCCCGTGGTCGTGGTGGGCCGGTGGCGTGCCCCAGGCGTCTGCGTCCCGGCTCAGCCGAGGCCGGCGACGCGGCCCAGGATGAACAGCAGGACGCCGATGACCACGAGGGCGATGATCAGCCCGAGCACGATCTTGCCCGCCGAGCGCTCGCCGGTCTGCTCCACGTCCATGCCCGGGTTGTCCGGGCCGACGCCCGCACCCTCGGCTGGGGGCGTGTCGCCGTCGAACGCGACGCCGGAGGTCTCGTCCGTCGCCTCGCGTGCGCGCCGGGCGTCCTGGGGGTCGGGGGTGTGCGGGGTGGCCATGGCCGGCTCCTCTCGTCTCAGCGGCACGGGTGCGCGCCGCTGGCCCTCACGGTAGGCCCGGGGCAGGGGGTCCTGACCAGGGCGAGGCGACGCCCGCCCCAGCGCTTTCGTGGCGGAAACGGCGCGCCCCGAGCCGCTTTCGTTGACGAAACGGCGCCCTCCGCCACGCCCGCGCCGCCGCGACGGATCCCGTCACACTCTTGATCGTTGGACGTCCAAGCAATAGCGTGATCGGCGTCACGTTCCCGCCGTCCGGAGGAGCCCCCATGCCCGAGGCCTACATCATCGACGCCGTCCGCACCCCCGTGGGTCGCCGAGGGAAGGGGCTCGCCGGCGTACATCCCCTCGATCTGGCGGCCGCGCCGCTGCGCGAGCTCGTCGCCCGCCAGGACATCGACTCGGCCGAGTACGACGAGGTCATCCTCGGCTGCATCGACCAGCTCGGCCCGCAGGCCATGGACGTGGCGCGCAACGCCTGGCTCGCGGCCGGGCTCTCCGAGGACGTCCCCGGCACCACGGTCGAACGCCAGTGCGGCTCCGGCCAGCAGGCGGTCCACTACGCCGCGCAGGCCATCATGAGCGGGACGGCGGACCTCGTCGTCGCCGGTGGCGTGCAGTCCATGTCCGCGATCCCGCTCTCCCTGTCCAACACGGCCGCCCGCGAGCTCGGCTTCCCCGACCCGTTCACCGGCTCCGAGTCCTGGGCCGCCCGCTACGGGGACGAGGAGATCTCCCAGTTCCGCGGGGCCGAGATGATGGCCCGGCACTGGAACCTGGACCGTGACGCCCTGGAGGAGTTCGCGGTGCGCTCCCACGAGCGCGCGCTCGCCGCCCAGGCCGACGGTCGCTTCGACCGCGAGATCCTGCCCCTCGCCGGCCTCACCGCGGACGAGGGCCCCCGCACCCCGGACGCCGCGAAGATCGCCTCGCTCGACCCGATCGTCCCCGGCGGGCTGCACACCGCGGCCACCGCGTCCCAGATGTCCGACGGCGCGGCCGCCCTCCTGCTCGCCTCCGAGGAGGCCGTGCGCCGCCACGGCCTCACCCCGCGAGCCCGCATCCACCACCTCTCCGCCCGCGGCGCCGACCCCGTCATGATGCTCTCCGCCCCGATCCCGGCGACGGCGTACGCGCTCGACCGCATGGGCCTGACCATCGACGACATGGACCTCGTGGAGATCAACGAGGCGTTCGCCGCCGTCGTGCTGGCCTGGCTGACCGAGACCGGCGCGGACCCGGCGAAGGTCAACGTCAACGGCGGGGCGATCGCCCTGGGCCACCCCATCGGCGCCACCGGCGCCCGCCTGATGACCTCGCTGCTGCACGAGCTCGAGCGCAGCGGCGGCCGCTATGGCCTGCAGACCATGTGCGAGGGCGGCGGCCAGGCCAACGTCACCGTGATCGAGCGTCTCTGACCCATCCCCCGGAGGTTTCCATGCCAGGCCAGATCACCCACCCCACCGACGCCGGCCACCTCTCCCCCGCCCCGGAGGACACGATCGGCCGCGTGTTCGCACGCGCGGTCGCCCGTTCCCCGCAGGCCGTCGCCCTGCGCTTCGAGGACCGCGACTGGACCTACGCCCAGCTCCGGGACGGAGCGCACCGCGTGGCCCGCCGCCTCCAGGACACCGGCCTGCCGGCCGGCACCCGGGTGGCCGCCTACGCCACCAACTCGGACGCCTACGCGCTGCTCTTCCTCGCCTGCGTCACGGCCGGCTACGTGCACGTGCCCGTGAACTTCGCGCTCAAGGGCGGCGAGCTCGCCCACGCCCTCGAGGACTCCGGCGCGGAGCTGCTCGTGGCCGACGCCGGCATGCTCGAGCGGGTCGACCAGGTCCGGGCCGAGGGCCGCGCGTCGGCTCTGCGGCACGTGTGGACCATGCTCCCCGCCGGCCACGCCGAGCCCTCCGTGCTGGAGACCGCCCGGGACGAGACGTTGGACGCCGCCGCCCCGGAGGCGGAGGTGTCGGCCACCGACCTGGCCCAGCTGCTCTACACCTCCGGCACCACCTCCACCCCCAAGGGCGCCATGATGTCCCACCGGGCGCTCGTGGCGGAGTACCTCTCCTCGATCATCGCGCTGGACTTCACGGCCGAGGACCGCCCCCTGGTGGCCATGCCGCTGTACCACTCGGCCGCGATGCACGTGTTCCTGCTCCCCTACCTGAGCCTCGGCGCCACGGTGCGCCTGCTGGCCGCCCCGGACATCCCCCGGATGCTCGAGCTCGTGGAGACCGAGCACATCGGCTCCCTGTTCCTGGCGCCCACCGTCTGGGTGCCGCTGGCGAACCATCCGGACCTGGCCACGCGTGACCTCTCCTCGCTGCACAAGGCCCAGTACGGGGCCTCGATCATGCCGGTGACCGTGCTGCAGCGCCTCCGTCAGAGTCAGCCGGGCATCGGCTTCTACAACTGCTTCGGCCAGTCCGAGCTGGGCCCGCTGTGCACCGTGCTGCGCCCCGAGGAGCACGACGCGCGGCCGGCCTCGTGCGGCCGCCCCGTGTTCCACGTGGAGGCGCGGGTGATGACGGCCGACGGCGCCCCCGCCGCGCCCGGCGAGCCCGGCGAGATCCAGTACCGTTCGCCGCAGCTGCTCTCCGGCTACTGGAACCGCCCGGATGCCACCGCGGACGCGTTCACCGACGACGGCTGGTTCCGCTCCGGCGACCAGGTCACCCAGGACGCGGCCGGCTACATCCAGGTGGTGGACCGCATCAAGGACGTCATCAACACGGGCGGCGTGCTGGTCGCCCCGCGCGAGGTCGAGGACGCGATCTACGAGCTCGACGAGGTGGCCGAGGTCGCCGTCATCGGCCTGCCGGACGAGCGCTGGATCGAGGCGGTGACCGCCGTCGTCGTGCTCAAGGAGGGCGCCGAGCTGACCGCGGAGACCGTGCGCACCCACGTGAAGGAACGCCTGGCGGACTTCAAGGTGCCCAAGCGCGTGGACTTCGTGGCGGAGTTGCCGCGGAACCAGTCGGGCAAGCTCCTCAAGCGCGCGCTGCGCGCCGAGCGGACGCAGGAGGCCCGGTGACGCGCACGCAGAAGCCGACCTACGACGTCGTCACGCCCCTGGACGTCGACTACCTGGACGCGTTCGGGGAGGCGACGGAGCAGGACCGCGCGCACTGGGACCGCGCCCGCGCCTACGGCCGGGAGGTGCTCGAGCGGATCGACGGGCACTGGGACCGGGCGGAGTACCCGTTGGACCTGGTGGCGCGGGCGGGCGAACTGGACCTGCTCACCGATGGACTGGAGGTGCCGGGGCACGCGGTGATGTCCCCGTTGGCGGCGGGCCTGGTGGCGATGGAGATCTCCCGGGCGGACGGGTCGATGGCGGCCGCGGCGGCGGTGCAGGGCGGGCTCGTGCTGCGCGCCCTGGTGCACTGCGCGAGCCCGGAGCAGAAGGAGCGGTACCTCGAGCCGGTGGCGCGCGGCACGCTGCCGGGCGGGTTCGCGCTCACGGAGCCGCTGCACGGCTCGGACTCGGTGTCCCTCGAGACGTCCGCGCGGCCCGACGGCGCCGGCGGCTGGGTGCTGAACGGCGCCAAGAAGTGGATAGGCAACGGGGCTGCCGGGGGCATCACGATCGTGTGGGCGCGCGACACCGAGGACGGCCAGGTCAAGGGCTTCGTGGTGGAGCAGTCCACGCCCGGCTACGAGGCCGAGGTGATCACGGGCAAGGGCGCGCTGCGGGCGATCCACCAGGCCGAGATCTCGCTGACTGACGTACGAGTCGGCGACGACGCGCGGCTGCCGGGCGTGGCGACGTTCAAGGACGCCGCGCGCGTGCTGGTGGCCACCCGCGTGAACGTGGGCTGGTCCGCGCTGGGTCACGCGACCGCCATGTTCGAGGCTGCGCTGGCCTACGCCCGGCAGCGCGAGCAGTTCGGCAAGCCGCTGGGAGCGCACCAGATGGTGCAGGAACGGCTCGCGCAGATGCTGGACGAGGTGACCGCGATGCAGACCCGCTGCGTGGCCGTAGCCCGCCTGCAGGCGGCCGGGCAGCTGCGTGACGAGCAGGCCTCCCTGCTGAAGTACGCCTGCACCCGGGGCGCGCGGCGGGTGGCGCAGATCGCCCGGGACATGCTCGGCGGCAACGGCATCCTCCTGGAACACCGGGTGATGCGGCACTTCGCCGACGTCGAGGCGCTGCACACCTACGAGGGCACCGAGTCCGTGCAGGCGTTGATCCTCGGCCGGGACCTGACCGGGATGAGCGCGTTCGCGTGAGCGTCGACGGCGGCGCCGCGGACGTGGCAACGGTGCGGGTGGAGGCCCGTCCCGGCGTCGTGCGCCTGACCCTGGACCGCCCCGCGCAGGGCAACGCGCTGAGCCTGGCGATGGCGCGAGAGCTGACCGCGGCGGTGCGGGCGGCCGAGGCGGACCCGGACGTGCACGTGCTGACCCTCACCGGTGCCAGCCGGTTCTTCTGCGGCGGCGGAGACGTGGCGGCGATGGGGGCGGCGAGCCCCGCGGAGCGCCCCGCGGTGCTGCGCGAGCTCGCGGATGCGGCGAGCGAGGTGGCCCTGGCCCTTGTGCGCTCCCGGCTGCTGGTGGTGGCCGGCGTGAACGGCACGGCGGCCGGGGCCGGGCTGGGGCTGGTGCTCAACGCGGACGTGGTGCTCGTGCGGGACGACGCCCTGCTGCTGGCGGCCTACGCGGGGATCGGGCTGGTGCCGGACACGGGGGTCTCCTGGTGGCTGCCGCGGGCCGTGGGGCCGGTGCGGGCTGCGGAGCTCACTCTGCGGGGCCGCCGCCTGACCGGGGCCGAGGCCGTGGAGTGGGGTGTGGCCTCCGAGGCCGTGAGCGGTGACGAGTTCGAGGCGCGGCTGGCCGCGCTCGAGGACGAGCTCGCCGCCGGCGCGGTGCACGCCTACGGGCCGACGAAGGCGCTGCTGCGCGGCCCGGAGATCGTCGGGTACGCCGAGCACCTGGACCGGGAGACCGCGGCGATCAGCGCCGCCAGCGGCCACCCGGAGGCGGTGCGCCGGGTGGATGCGTTCCTGCGGCGGTGAGAGGGCGCCCTGATCGAGGACCTCCGCGCGGGGCAGGGCTGGTCCCCGTGGCGGGACGCCGACCCGGACATGACGCAGGCCTCCTCCGGCCCCGAGCGGGCGTCGGCCGGGACTTCGAGAAGGGCCTGGGCCGGCTCGCGGCGGCGGCCGAGCGGGACTAAGCGAGCCGGGACCGGGGACGCGGCGTCGGCGTCGGCGTCTCCCGTCAGGCCCCGGTGAAGCGCGAGAGCCAGGCGAAGCGGCCGCGGGTGCGGTGCGCGTACAGGGCGAACGCCACGATCAGGGCCCCGAGCGTGCCGACGATCATGTCCGTCATGGTGTCCGTGTTGCCCTTCTGCGTCTGCGCGCCGAGCGCCTGGTCGGCGGTGAACTCGGCGATCTCCCACGCCAGGGCCACGAGCGAGTGCAGGGCCATCACGAGGAGCGCCTCGAGCCCGGGCGGCAGGACCAGCCCACGGCGCGCGGCCGCGATGCCCAGCAGGAAGACGCACCCGAGCGCGATCGGCACGCCGGAGTAGAAGTGCACGAGGGCATCCCACCACGGCCAGGCGTCGTAGCCGCCGAGCGCGGCACCCACCCACGGTGCGACGAGCAGCAGGGCCGCGTACATCGCATGCAGCGCGGTGGGCAGGCGGACCCGGTGGGCGCGTTCGAGGGCGATCGGCACGGGGACCACCGTGACGATCTGCAGGCTGAGGCCGGCCGCCTCGCGGTGTCCCTGGGCGGCGAGGACGGCGGCTCCAGCCAGGAGGACGACGGCCGCGAGGATCAGGGGCGAGCGCCGGACGAGGGCCCGCTGGCGGGAGCCGGGGTCGGGGCGGGCGTCGGGGTGGGTGTCGAGGTGCGGTGTCATGGCGGGGGGCTCAGGCGGACGGGGGGACGGCATCGGGCACCAGCTCGTAGACGAAGGCGGGGCGGACGGCGTCGTCGTCCTCCAGGGCGACGACGGCGGGCACCCGCCGGTAGCCGGCGCCCTCGAAGGCGTCGAGGCGGTCCCAGTGGTCCGGGAGGTCGGCGGACACGAGCACCTGGGCGGGGACGTCGGTGGTCGCGTGCGCGGGCGCGGTGCCGGCGAGGACGATCCCCGGGTAGCCGGTGGCCGCATCGGTGCCGCTGGCGTGGAACGTGCCGCGGAGGGTGCCGGGGATCCAGGTGCCGCGCACACCGTCCATGACGTGCGCGTTCGAGCGGCCGGGCGCCAGGGTGCCGTACGCGGCGAGGGCGTGGGGGGCGAGGACCTCGCTGGCGAGGCGGGCGACGGTGCGGGCCAGGCGGACGTCGCGGGAGGTGAGGGCGCGGACGTCGTGGCTGTGCATGCCCACGGTGAGCCGGCCGTAGGAGACGGTCAGGTCCGGGTGGTGGTCGGCGGCCTCGGCGGCCTCCCCGATCCGGTTCGCCAGGGCGAGGGCGGTGGCGAAGTCGCCGGTGGCGTAGGTGACGGCGAGCTCGGGTGGGGTGGTGTCGGCGGGTGTCGACGACGGCGTGACGCGCCAACCCCCGAGCTCTGGCACCCCCGTGAGGGCCACAGCAAGCTCGGCTGGGTCGATCGCGGTGTGAGGTGGGAGGGCGGCGAGATGCTCGAGGCGGTTGAGAGCGGACGTCATGGGGCCATGATGCCCGGTGGCGTCCGGCGGCGGAGACGGCGGCCCGGCGTCGTTCGGCACGGTCAGACGCCCAACCCCGGATCCGGCGGGGTGCCGTAGGTGCGCAGGGCCGCCCCGTAGGGCAGCGGGAGCCGTGGCCCTGTGCCCAGCTGACGAGGACCTCGATGGTCTCGGCGGCGGTGAGCTCCTGCAGGGGCTGGACGAGGTCCTGGGGATCGTTGGCGGCCTCGTCCGCGCCCCGGCCCCGGCCGATCCGCCAGTTGTAGGCCCCGAGCCCCTCGAACCGCTTGGCAATCTCGACCATGAACAGGCCGTCGCCGAGCAGCATGATCTGCGCGTACCGGGTGGGCGGCTCGTCCTCGGGGATCAGCTTGTCCCGCGGGTCGGTGAGGGCGTGCACCAGGTCCGCGATCTGGGACGTGCTCTCCAGCCGGTGCCAGCCCGGGTCCTCCTCGCCGCGGACGGTGGCGGTCCACCAGAGGTCGGTCGCGGGGGCGGGTGAGGCCATCCACTCCACAGCTTCGCGGGGCGGCTCGACGAGCTCGACGGCGCCGGGGGCGCGGTGTGTGGCGAGGCCGCGAGCGTCGTCGGCGGTGATGCTGCCGGGCGCGCTCATCGGAACATCCGCAGGACGTCGCCGAGGCCGAACGTGGTGCGCTTGTAGACCGCGTTGCGGGCGGCGCGCTTCGGATCGCGCAGCCAGCCCATCCCCTTGCGGCCGTAGCCGGGGATGACCTGGCGCTTGATCGCGCGCGTGGCGCGGCCCGTGGTGCGGGCCCTGAGGGACTTCGTGAGGGAGGGTGTGCGGAAACCGATCTTCATGGTTGTAAGCGGCCATGAAAAGCTGCCCATAGG
>NZ_KV825158.1:0-2354 GCF_001816085.1 Micrococcus sp. HMSC31B01 | reverse complement strand
GACGAGGCGGCGCACGGTGCTCATGCGCGGCATCCTAGGCGGGGGTGCGGGCGCGGCCGGGCGTGCGTCGCATCGGCGACGCGCCGACCAGCCGGACTAGGCTGGCCCCATGACCACCCCCGCGCCTCTCGACGACTTGTTCCTCCCGGACGAGGACGCCGTGCTGCAGCTGCGCCGCGTGCGCGTGCGCCGCGGCGCCACCGACATCCTCGGCCCCCTGGACTGGACGGTCCGCGCGGGGCAGCGGTGGATCGTGATGGGCCCGAACGGCGCCGGCAAGTCGACGCTGCTCCAGCTGGCCGCGGCCCGCCTGCACCCGACCGCCGGCGACGTCGGCGTGCTGGACGAGGTGCTCGGCGCCGTCGACGTGTTCGAGCTGCGCCCGCGCATCGGCCTGTCCTCCGCCCAGCTCGCCGCCCAGGTGCCCGCGAACGAGACCGTGCAGGACGCCGTCGTCACCGCCGCCTACGGGATCACCGGCACGTGGCGCGAGCGGTACGAGACGGAGGATCGCGCCCGCGCCCTCGGCCTCGTGGCGACCTGGGGGCTCTCCCGCCTCGCGCACCGCGCGTTCGGCACCCTCTCCGACGGTGAGCGCAAGCGCGTGCTCATCGCCCGCGCCCTGATGACCGACCCCGAGCTGCTCCTGCTGGACGAGCCCGCCGCGGGCCTGGACCTCGCCGGGCGGGAGGACCTCGTGCGCCAGCTGACGGCGCTCGCCACGGACGAGGACGCGCCCGCGCTGGTCCTCGTCACGCACCACCTCGAGGAGGTGCCCCCGGGCTTCACCCATGCGCTGCTGCTGCGGGACGGCGGCGTCGTGGCGGCCGGGCCCATCGAGTCGACGCTCACCGAGGAGCACCTCTCCGCGGCATTCGGCACGGACCTGAAGGTGACCCGCACCGGCGGTCGGTACACCGCCGTGGCCCGGTGACGGGGCTGCTGACCGCGCAGCTGCTGGGCATGGACCTGTGGCAGGTCCTGCTCGTGCTGGTCGCGGGGTTCTGGGCCGGCACGATCAACTCCGTGATCGGCTCGGGCACGCTCGTCACCTTCCCCACGCTCGTGGCGGTCGGCTTCCCGCCCGTGACGGCCCAGGTCTCCAACGCGATGGGCCTGGTGGCCTCGGGCTTCTCCGGCACGTACGGCTACCGTCGCGAGCTGGCCCAGTCCCGGGCGCTCCTGCCGAAGCTGACCGTCGCGTCCCTGCTCGGCGCGATCATCGGCGCCGCCCTGCTCACCACGCTGCCCCCGGCCGTGTTCGGCTACGTCGCGCCGGTGCTGCTCGTGGTGGCCCTGACGGTTGTCGTCCTGCAGCCGCGCATCCAGCGGTGGGTCCGGCGTCGGGCGGAGGACCAGGGACCGACCCCCGGCGCGGACTCTCCCGTGCCGGTGGGCCCCGTGACCCCGACACTGTGGACGCTCGTGTTCCTGACCGGCATCTACGGCGGCTACTTCGTGGCCGCCCAGGGCGTCATGCTCATGGCGATCTTCGGCGTGCTGCTGGTGGGCGGCACCCTCGTGCACGCCAACGCGGTGAAGACGTGGCTGTCGCTGGTGGTCAACCTCACCGCCGCCGCGTTCTACCTGGTCTTCGCCTTCGACCGCATCGACTGGCGGGCCGTCCTGTTGATCGCGCTCTCCTCGCTCGTGGGCGGGCTCGTGGGCGCGCGGATCGGCCGGCGCATCTCGCCGACGGCGCTGCGCGTCACCATCGTGATCGTGGGCCTGGCCGGGCTGGTGGTCATGGTGATGCGGCAGGTCTCGGGTGGGTGAGGGCGGGACCCGCGAGGTGCGCCTGGAGCGGATCGATGACCTCGCCGACCCCCGCCTGGCCCCCTACACGACCATGACGGACGCGGCCCTGCGCCGTCGCGTCGACGCGGAGCACGGCGTCTTCCTCGCCGAGTCCTCCCAGGTGGTCCGCCGCGCGCTGGACGCCGGACACACCCCGCGCTCCTTCCTGCTGGGGGACCGCTACCGCGGGTCCTTCGCGGACGTGCTCGCCGCCCATCCGGACGTCCCGGTCTTCACCGGACCCGACGACGTGCTCGAGGCCCTCACCGGCTTCCACCTGCACCGCGGCGCCCTGGCCGCGATGGACCGCCCCGCACCCCGGCCGCTCGCCGACGTCCTCGCGGGCGCCCGGCGCGTGCTCATCGCCGAGGACGTCGTGGACCACACGAACCTGGGTGCCGTGGTGCGCTCCGCCGTCGCCCTCGGCTGGGACGCGCTGCTGCTCACCCCGCAGGCCGCCGACCCGCTGTACCGGCGCGCCATCCGCGTCTCGATGGGCACGGTGTTCCGCCTGCCGTGGGCGCGCCTGCCCGGCCCGGTCGCCGCGTCGCTGCCCG
>NZ_KV825157.1:0-7640 GCF_001816085.1 Micrococcus sp. HMSC31B01 | reverse complement strand
CCAGGCGGCCGCGCGCATCAGCTCCGGGCCGCGCCCGGCCGCGAGCAGGGGCTCCTCGGCCGTGCGCACGGCCGAGCCGGTCACGGCGATGCGGGTCAGGTCATCGGCGGTCATGCGGACTCCTCCTCGGCCGCGCGGCGTTCGGCGACCACGTAGGCGGTGGCGACGTCCCCGTCATGACTGAGGGAGAGGTGCCAGTGGGTGATGCCCAGGGCCTCGGCCTGGGCCTGGACGGTGCCGGTCAGGTGCACGGTGGGGCGGCCGTCGCCGTGGTCCGGGCGCGGGATCCAGCAGTGGTGCCACATCATCCCGGGCGGGGCGCCCATGGCCTTGGCGACCGCCTCCTTGGCGGCGAAGCGCGCGGCCAGCGAGCGCAGCGGCAGGTCCCGCTCGTCCTCGGTGAACAGGCGTGCGCGCAGCGCCGGCGTGCGCTCGAGCTGCGCCCGGAACCGCGGGACGTCCACCACGTCCACCCCCACGCCGACGATCACACCGCCCCCGCCCGCCGGGCGCCCACGACGACGGCGCCGGCCTCGTCCCCGACGGGCTGCCCGCGCAGTCGCTTGGCCAGGTCGAGCGGCCACTGCAGCACGCCGGGCAGCTGCTGGTCGCAGCCCGGCGTGAGCATCGCCTTCCCGTAGGCCAGCACGCCGTAGACGCCGTGCTGCAGGCGGCCGAGCCGGTCGAAGCCGGCGTCGAACGCGTACAGGGACACACGGCCCTCCTCGGGGGTGAAGCACCGCTCCGCCAGCAGCCGCGCGCGCTCCACGTGCTGGTGGAAGGTGAGCACGCCCAGGTGGTGCAGGCCGAGCTCGCGCATGCGTTCGCCCGCGTGGATGACCTCGCCCTGGGTGGTCACCGGATCGGGCGCGAAGCACTCGACGGTGACGCCGGCCAGCCGCGGGTCGCGCTCCTCCGGGCCGCCGCACAGCTTCTCGTGCCCGTCCGGCCCCAGGTACGCGGAGACGAAGAGCCGGTCGGTGAGGCCGGACGCGGCGAGCTCGATCGCGGCGTCGTAGACGCGGGGCTGGCTGTAGAGGACGAGGAGGGCGTCCACACGCGGTGCGTCGTCCGGGTGCGGGTCCGTCACGGCGTGCGTGGCCCACCCCGCGCCGAAGGCCAGTGCCAGCGCCGCCAGGGTGGCCACGGTGGCGCAGAGGGCCCGCGCCCACCGCGGCAGGCCACGGCGGACGCGCCCCCGGTCGACCCGCTCGTTCATGCGCCCTCGGGCACCTGCCGCAGCACGACGGTGGAGCGGGCCGGGAGCTCAAGCACGTCCCCGGCACGCACGCGGGGGCGGGTGCCGTCCGGGGCGACGTGGGACGAGGTGTCCACGACGACCTCCCACTCCGCCGGGAACGTGGGCCCGGGCAGGGTGTACGGCACGGGCTCCCACCACGCGTTCATGAGGACGTAGAAGTCCCGGTAGGGCTCCTCCCCTTCCTCGTCCCCGCGGGTGAGCATGTGCCCGTTGAGGTAGAAGCCGATCGACCGGGCCTCGGCGCCCCAGTCGTCCTCCGTCTTGGCGGTCGCGTCCGGCTCGAGCCACACGATGTCCGGCAGGGGCGCCTCGACGTCGCGGGCCGCGGGGCGACCGTCGAAGTGGTGGCGACGGCGGAACACCGCGTGGTCACGGCGCAGCGCGATCAGGTCGCGGGTGAACGCCACGAGCGAGTCGTCCATGGCGGACCAGTCGATCCACGAGATCTCGTTGTCCTGGCAGTAGACGTTGTTGTTGCCGCCCTGGGTGCGGCCCAGCTCGTCGCCGTGGCTGATCATGGGCACGCCCTGGCTGATCAGCAGGGTGGCCAGGAAGTTGCGGCGCTGGCGGGCGCGGAGCGTCACGACCTCGGGGTCGTCGGTCTCCCCCTCCACGCCGCAGTTCCACGAGCGGTTGTGCGCCTCGCCGTCGTTGTTGTCCTCGCCGTTGGCCTCGTTGTGCTTCTCGTTGTAGGAGACGAGGTCGCGCAGCGTGAAGCCGTCGTGGGCCGTGACGAAGTTCACGGACGCACCGGGGCCGCGCCCGTCCCCCTCATACAGGTCGGCCGAGCCGGTCAGGCGGGTGGCGAACTCGCCGAGGGTGCCGGGCTCGCCGCGCCAGAAGTCGCGTACCGCGTCCCGGTACATGCCGTTCCACTCGGACCAGAGGCCGGGGAAGTTGCCCACCTGGTAGCCGCCCCAGCCCACGTCCCACGGCTCGGCGATGAGCTTGACGGTGCGCAGCACCGGGTCCTGGCGGACCACGTCGAAGAACCCGGAGAACATGTCCGGGCCCTGCTCCCCCTCCACCCGGGTGAGGGTGGTGGCCAGGTCGAACCGGAAGCCGTCCACGTGCATCTCGGTGACCCAGTAGCGCAGGGAGTCCATGACCAGCTGGAGGGCCTTGGGGCTGGAGAGGTCCACCGAGTTCCCGGTGCCCGTGTAGTCCATGTAGTGCCGCTCGTCGCCCTCGACGAGGTGGTAGTAGCCGGCGTTGTCCAGCCCGCGCAGGCTGAGCATGGGGCCCTTGTCGTTGCCCTCGGCCGTGTGGTTGTAGACCACGTCGAGGATCACCTCGAGACCAGCGGCGTGCAGGTCCTTCACCATCTGCTTGAACTCGCGGACCTGGCCGCCCACCTCCGAGGAGGAGGCGTAGGCGGCGTGCGGGGCGAAGAAGCCGAGCGTGTTGTAGCCCCAGTAGTTGCTCAGCCCCTTCTCCTGCAGGGTGGCGTCGTTGACGAACTGGTGCACGGGCATCAGCTCGACGGCGGTCACCCCGAGCTCGGTCAGGTGGCGGACCACCTCCGGGTGGGCCATGCCCGCGTAGGTGCCGCGCAGCTCCTCGGGGACGGCGGGGTGCAGCTTGGTCATGCCCTTGACGTGGGTCTCGTAGATCACCGTGTCCGTGAGCTCGACGGCGGGTGGGGCGTCATCGCCCCAGTCGAAGTCCTCGGCGACGACGACGCCGAGCATGCTCGTGCCCAGGTTGTCCGAGGTATCGATGCGGTCCGGCTCGTCGAAGTCGTACGAGTGGTGCTGCTGGCCCCACTCGTAGTCGCCGGTGAACGCCCGCGCGTACGGGTCCACGAGGATCTTGGCCGGGTTGTGCCACAGGCCGCGGGCGGGGTCCCAGGGGCCGTGCACGCGGTAGCCGTAGCGCTGCCCGTGGCCGATGCCCGCCACGTGGGCGTGCCATGTGGTGCCGTGCCGCTCCTCGAGAGGGATGCGCGTCTCCGTGCCGTCGTCGGCGACGAGGCACAGCTCGACCGCCTCCACCTCGCGGGAGACCGCGAGGGCGAAGTTGGTGCCGGTCTCGTCCACGGTGGCCCCGAGGGGGTACGGCTGGCCGATCTCCACTGTGTGCATGACTCTCCGGGGTCTCGTCGTGCGGCCCGCCGGGTGCGGCGGGCCTCCTCGGGGAGTCTACTGGGGCGGGAGGACACCGTCCCGGACGCGTCGCGGGCCCGGCCGCTGTGTGGCGGCCGGGCCCGGCAGGAGAGGTCTCGGTGGCCTCAGCGGCGGATCACTCCACCGTGACGGACTTGGCGAGGTTGCGCGGCTGGTCCACGTCGTAGCCCTTCGCCGTGGCGAGCTCGAGGGCGAAGATCTGCAGCGGGACCGTGGTCAGCAGCGGCATGAGCATCGGCTGGGTCTCGGGGACCTCGAAGACGACCTCGGCCTGGCCGCGCACGGCCGCGTCGCCGCGCTCGGCGACGGCGAAGGTGCGGGCGCCGCGGGCGCGGACCTCCTGGATGTTCGAGACCACCTTGGCGTGCAGCGAGTGACGGTCCAGGGGCGAGGGCATGACCACGAAGACCGGCTGGCCGTCGTCGATCAGGGCGATCGGGCCGTGCTTGAGCTCGCCCGCGGCGAAGCCCTCGGCGTGGATGTAGGCGAGCTCCTTGAGCTTGAGCGCGCCCTCCATGGCCACCGGGTAGCCGACGTTGCGGCCGAGGAACAGGACGGAGGTGGCGTCGGCCATGGAGCGGGCGAGCTCCTTGACCTGGTCCTTGGCGGCGAGGATCTCCTCGATCTTGCCGGGGATCGCCCCGAGGTCCGCCAGGATGTCCTTGATCTGGCCGCTGAACAGCTTCTTGTTCAGCTGGGCCAGGTACAGGCCCAGCAGGTAGGCGGCGGTGATCTGCGCCAGGAACGCCTTGGTGGAGGCGACGGCGATCTCGGGGCCGGCGTGCGTGTAGAGCACGGCGTCCGACTCGCGCGGGATCGTGGAGCCGTTGGTGTTGCAGATGGACACGGTGCGGGCGCCCTGCTCCTTGGCGTAGCGGACCGCCATGAGGGTGTCCATGGTCTCGCCGGACTGGGAGATGGACACCACGAGGGTGTGCGGGTCGATGATCGGGTCGCGGTAGCGGAACTCGTGGGAGAGCTCCACCTCCACGGGGATCCGGCACCAGTGCTCGATGGCGTACTTGGCCACCGTGCCCGCATAGGCGGACGTGCCGCACGCCAGGACGATGATCTTGTCGACGGCCTTGAGCTCCTCGGGGTCGATCCGCAGCTCGTCCAGCATCAGGGCGCCGGCGGCGTCCGTGCGGCCCAGCAGGGTGTCCTGCACGGCCTGGGGCTGGTCGTGGATCTCCTTCTCCATGAAGGTCTCGAAGCCGCCCTTCTCCGCGGCCGAGGCGTCCCAGTCCACGGTGAAGCGCTTGCCGTCGGCGGGGCCGCCCCGGAAGTCCGAGATCTCGACGGCGTCGGCCGTGATCGTCACGACCTGGTCCTGCTCGAGCTCGATGGCCTCGCGGGTGAAGTCGATGAAGCCGGAGACGTCCGAGCCGAGGAAGTTCTCCCCCTCGCCCAGGCCGACGACGAGCGGCGAGTTGCGGCGCGAGGCCACCACGCGGTCGGGGTGGTCCACGTGCACGGCCAGCAGGGTGAAGGCACCCTCGAGGCGCTGGGAGGCCAGCTGCATGGCGCGGGTCAGGTCCTGGCCGGCCGCGTGCCGGTAGACGTCGGCGAGGAGGTGGGCGGCCACCTCGGTGTCCGTCTCGGAGAGGAACTCGACGCCCTTGGCGAGCAGCTCCTCGCGCAGCTCGGCGTAGTTCTCGATGATGCCGTTGTGGATCAGCGCCAGGCGGCCCTCGTCCGCCACATGCGGGTGGGCGTTGCGGTCGGTGGGGCCGCCGTGGGTGGCCCACCGGGTGTGGCCGATGCCGACGAGGCCGGTGGGGATGGGGTGATCGGCGAGCTCCTCGGCGAGGTTGGCGAGCTTGCCCGCCTTCTTCCGGTGGTACAGCTGACCGCCGTCCACCACGGCCACACCGGCGGAGTCGTATCCGCGGTATTCAAGACGACGCAGGCCCTCCATCAGGACGTCGAGAGCGCCGTGCTCACGATCCGACTGGGGCTGGCCGATGTATCCGACGATTCCGCACATGCGCACGAGAATACCGGGCCGGACCCGACTTCGGCGCACGGCGGGCCGGGTCACTCCGTCCGGGACGAGAACCCCGCGGGGTTGGCCTCCTGCCAGGCCCAGAGGTCCCGCACCATCGCGGTCACATCGCGTCGGGCGTGCCAGCCCACCTCGGCGCCGATCGCGTCCACGGCCGCGCACGACTCGGCGATGTCCCCGGGCCGGCGCTCGACCACGCGGTAGGGGATGCGGCCGCCCGTGACCGCCTCGAAGGCGCGCACCATCTCGAACACGGTGACGCCCTCGCCCCGGCCGATGTTCCAGACCCGGGTCGTCGTACCGCCCCCGGCCGCCACCCGGGCCGCGAGCCAGTCGAGCCCGGCCACGTGCGCCTCCGCGAGGTCCATCACGTGGATGAAGTCGCGCACGGCGCTGCCGTCGCGCGTGTCGAAGTCCGCGCCGAACACCCGCAGCTCGGGGTACGCGCCGGAGGCCACCCGCGCCACGAAGGGCATGAGGTTCGCCGGCACCCCGCTCGGGTCCTCGCCCAGCCGCCCGGAGGGATGCGCGCCGACCGGGTTGAAGTAGCGCAGCATCGCCAGCCCGCCGCCGTCGACCGTGGCGCAGACGTCGCGCAGCACCTGCTCCGCCATGAGCTTGGAGTGTCCGTAGGGCGAGACCGGGTCCGTGGCCGCGTCCTCGGCGACCGGCACCGGCGCGCGGTCGCCGTACACGGTCGCGGAGGAGGAGAACAGGACCGTGCGGACGCCGGCCGCGAGCGCGGCCTCGGCGACGGCGGCCGTGCCGCCCACGTTCACGTCGTAGTAGGCGGCGGGGCGGGTCATCGACTCGGTGGGCGACTTCAGCCCGGCGAAGTGCACGAGTGCGGCCGGGCCGAAGTCCGCGAGCGCCCCGCGGTAGTCCTCGGGGCGGCGGATGTCGGCCACGTGCAGGCGCAGCCGCGACCCGCCCAGACGCGTTCCGGCGAGCTCGGCGACGCGCTCCAGCGACGTCGTCGTCGCCGTGACCAGGCTGTCCAGGACGAGGACGTCGTGGCCCGCCTCGAGCAGCGTGAGCACGGTGTGGGATCCGAGGTATCCGGCACCGCCGGTCACGAGAACGCGCATGGGCCGATCCTATCCGGGCCCTGTGACGTCACGCGGGGGCCCGCTCCGGGCGGGCCGCGGCCATAATGGATCGGGTGACCTACACCCCCCCGACCTCCGAGCTGCCCCTCGTGGGCCCCGAGGAGCCCGCGGACGCCGTGCCCGACGGCCACCAGCGCTCCCCCTTCGTGGAGCTGGACCGCCAGACCTGGGCCCGTCTCGCCTCGGAGATGGCGCAGCCCTTCGACCAGGCGGACGTGGAGCGTCTGCGCGGCCTCGGCGAGCATCTGTCCCTGCGCGAGGTTGCCGAGGTCTACCTTCCGCTCTCGCGCCTGCTGAGCATCAACGTGGAGGCCTCCGCGGCCCTGCGCAGCGCGACCAACGCGTTCCTCGGCGAGCGGACGGGGCGCACCCCGTACGTGATCGGGGTGGCCGGGTCGGTCGCCGTCGGCAAGTCGACGACGGCGCGCGTGCTCCAGGAGATGCTGCGCCGCTGGCCGACCACACCGCGCGTCGAGCTGGTCACCACGGACGGCTTCCTGCACCCCAACGCGGTGCTGCACGAGCGCGGCATCATGTCCCGCAAGGGCTTCCCCGAGTCCTACGACCGCCGCGCGCTGCTGCGCTTCATGGCGGACGTCAAGTCCGGGGCGCAGGAGGTGCGCGCGCCCGTGTACTCGCACATCACCTACGACATCGTGCCGGGCGAGGAACAGGTGGTGCACCGTCCCGACGTGCTGATCGTGGAGGGACTCAACGTGCTGGCCCCGCCGCGCACCCGGGCCGACGGCACCGCCGGGCTCTCCGTCTCCGACTTCTTCGACTTCTCGGTGTACGTGGACGCGCGCGCGTCCTGGATCCGGTCCTGGTACATCGACCGGTTCATGGGTCTGCGCTCGGGGGCCTTCGCCGACCCGCGCAGCTACTTCCACCGGTACTCCTCCCTGTCGGACGCCGAGGCTCAGGCGACGGCCGAGTCCATCTGGGACTCCATCAACGGCCCGAACCTCGAGCAGAACGTGCGCCCGACCCGCGGGCGCGCCCGGCTGGTGCTCACGAAGAACGCGCAACACGAGGTGACCCGCGTGCTGCTGAGGAAGGTCTGATCCATGCGTCGCACCCTCCCTCTCGCCGCGCTGGCCGCGCTCGCGCTGCTCGCGGCCGGCTGCGGCACGCCCGCC
>NZ_KV825156.1:0-550 GCF_001816085.1 Micrococcus sp. HMSC31B01 | reverse complement strand
GGTGTGGTGTTGTTGCGCCATTGGCGGGGTGTGGTGCCGAATTCTTCGCGGAAGATGCGGCTGAAGTGGCTGGCGGAGACGAATCCGTGCTGTTGGGCGAGGATGCCGATGGGGACGTCGATGGTGGCCGGTGCGGTCAGGGCGTCGCGGACGCGACGCAGGCGCTGGGACTGGATCAGCTGCGCGAGCCTGATGTCCGCGCGGGACATCTCTGCGTAGAGCAGACGCTCGGACACGTGCAGGTCCTTCGCGATCCGGGCGGCTCCGAGACCGGGGTCGGTGAGGTTGTCGAGCACGTAGGTGACGATCTGCTCGGCCAGCGGATACCGGGTCGTGGCGCGGTCGGGAGTGAGGGCGCTGAGCAGGGTGACTTTCAGCAGGTCGGCGACGGGCGCGAACACGTCCACCTCGTCGCGAAGGCTGAGTTCGGAGTCCATCACGCCCCCGAGCACGGACCGCAGCAGCGCCGCCAGCGAGGTCCGCTCCTGCAGGTCCACACCCGAGACCTCAGCGACCTGATCCGCCGTCAACCCCACCACACCCAACGGCA
>NZ_KV825155.1:0-3854 GCF_001816085.1 Micrococcus sp. HMSC31B01 | reverse complement strand
GGCCTCGCCGTCGCTCACGCGGGCCACGGCCCCGATCGGCGCGGCGCAGCCGGCCTCGAGGCGGCGCAGCAGGGCCCGCTCGGCGGTGACCGCCACGTGGGTGTCCCGATCGTCGACCAGCTCGAGGGCGGCGTGCAGCCTCCCGACCGGCGCCTCGGGGTCCAGGAGCGCCCGACCGAGGAAGGACTCGTCCTCGGCCCGGATCTCCACGGCCAGGGCGCCCTGCCCGGGGGCGGGCACCATGACCTCCGGGTCGATCCGCTCGGTGATCACGTGGTCCAGGCCGAGCCGGTTGAGCCCGGCACAGGCCAGGATCACGGCGTCGAGGTCACCGCGGGGCGAACCCGCGGCGGCCGGGGCGTGATCGTCGTGCTGCTCCAGCCCGGGCACGCGGGCCAGGCGGGTCTGCACGTTGCCGCGGATGTCCACCAGCTCCAGATCCGGGCGCAGCGCCTTGAGCTGGGCCACGCGGCGCGGCGAGCCCGTGCCCACCCGGGCGCCCTCGGGCAGGGTCGCCAGGGTGAGGCCGTCGCGGGCGCACAGGGCGTCCCGCAGGTCGGCCCGGGCCGGCACCGCGGCGATCTCGAGGGTCTCCGGCTGGGCGGCCGGCAGGTCCTTGAGCGAGTGCACCGCCGCGTCCACGACGCCGTCGAGCACGGCGGCCCGCAGCGCCGAGGCGAACACGCCGGTGCCGCCCAGCGAGGCCAGCGAGCCGGTGGTGACGTCGCCCTCGGTGCGGATCACCACCAGCTCGTGGGCCAGGCCGGAGCGCTCCGTGAGCGTCTCGGCCACGTGGCTGGTCTGCGTGGTCGCCAGGGCGGAGCCCCGGGTGCCAATGCGCAGGGGGGTCACGGTCTCAGGCCTCCTCGGCGGGGGCCGCGGCGCCCGCCTCGTGCTCGGCCAGCCCGCGCACGGCGGCGTCGACAGCGGACGTCGTCGGCCGCGTCGAGCCGTCCCGCATCACCTTGACACAGCAGTCCGGCCGGCACACGTCGTACCACGCCGGGAAGCAGCCGACCGCGGCGCGACCCTCGCGCCGGCCCAGCCGCTCCTCCACGATGTCCACGAGCCCGGCCACGAACCGCGGGTCGGTGCCCGGGGTGGGGCTGCGCCGGAACCCCACGCCCAGCCCCTCGGCGGTCTCCTTGGCCTCGGTGTCGAGGTCCCAGACCACCTCCATGTGGTCCGAGACGAACCCCAGCGGCACGACGACGAAGCCCGCCACGGCGCGCCCCTGCGCGTCCGTCTCGGCGCCCTCGCCCGCGAGGTGCTCCATCGCGTCGTTGATGTCCGGCTCGAGCCACGGCACCGAGGGCGGGCCGGAGCGCGACTGGTACACGAGCGACCACGGCACGTCCGCGGCCTCGGGCACGCCGGCGAGGATCTCGCGGGCCACATCGAGGTGCTGCGCCGAGTACACGTCCGCACCCTCATCGCCCGGCTCCGCCCCCGCCTGCGCGCGCAGGTCGGCGGCGAGGCCGCGCGGGCCGGCGGCGGCGGCGTCGGAGGTGGGGATCGAGTGGGTCGCGAAGAGCACGTGGATCCGCGCGTCGTCCCCCAGCTCCGCGCGCAGCGAGGCCAGGTCCGCGCGCAGGCCGTCCCGGAACGGCTCGATGAAGCCGGGGTGGTTGAAGTACTGGCGCGTCTTGTCCAGGTCCACCTTCCCGGTCAGGCCGGTCTGCTCCATGGCCATGCCCATGTCCTCGCGGTACTGGCGGCACGAGGAGTAGCAGGAGTACGCGGAGGTGGTGACCGTCAGGATGCGGCGGTGCCCGTCGGCGTGCATCCGCGCGAGGGTGTCCGGGAAGTAGGGCTCCCAGTTGCGGTTGCCCCAGTACACGGGCAGGTCCAGGCCGCGGGCGGCCAGCTCGGCCTCGATGGCCGCCTTCAGCGCGCGGTTCTGCGCGTTGATGGGGCTGACGCCGCCGTTGGCGCGGTAGTGGGTGGCGACCTCCTCGAGGCGCTCGTCCGGGATGCCGCGCCCGCGCGTGACGTTGCGCAGGAACGGGATCACGTCGTCCTGGCCCTCGGGCCCGCCGAAGGAGGCGAGCAGCAGGGCGTCGTAGTCCTTGGGGGCCATCACGCCGCACACGTCGTAGTCGACGCCGGCGGCGGCCTTCTCGGGCGTCCGGAGGGCCGGGGCGACGCCGGCGTCCGGGCCGGTGTGGACGGGCGCGTCGGCGCGGGGCTCGGGGGCGGTAGTCATCAGGCCAGCACCTCCGCGATCTCGGCGGTCTCCAGACGGCGTCCGGTGTAGAACGGCACCTCGCTGCGCACGTGCAGGCGGGTCTCGTTGTTGCGCAGGTGGCGCATCATGTCCACCAGGTCCGTCAGCTCGTCCGCCTCGAGGCCCAGCAGCCACTCCCAGTCGTTCAGGCCGAACGCGCTGGTGGTATTCGCCCACACCTGCGGGAAGTCCTGGCCGAGCTGGCCGTGCTCGCGGAGCATGCGGGCCCGCTCCTTCGGGTCCAGCAGGTACCAGTCGTACGAGCGCACGAACGGGTAGAAGCACAGCCACTTCAGGGCCTTGCGGCCCATGGCGAAGGCGGGGACGTGGTCCTTGTTGAACTCGGCCATGCGATCTGCGCCCATGGCCGAGAGCACCATCGTGGTGCCCTCGAGCAGACGGGTGCGGCGCAGCTCGCGGATGGCGGCCTGCAGGTCCTCGGGCACCTGGCCGTACATCCACACCATGACGTCGCCGGCCTCGCGCATGCCCGAGACGTCGTAGACGCCGCGCACGGTCACGCCGGTCTGGGCCACCCGCGCGACGGCCTCGTCGAACTCCTTGGCGGCCTTCTTCGCGTCGCGGCCCTCCAGTCCCAGCCAGCCTGGCTCGCCCTGCGGGCGGGCGAACACGGTGTAGGTGGTGAACCAGTCCTTGCCGGCCTCGGCAGGGGTGGTGGTGCTGTCCTTGGTCATGGTCCTCTTCCTTGGGATCCGATTGCGTCAGGGGTGGTCTGGGGGCGAGGTCAGCCGGCGGGCGGTGCGTCGGCGCCGAGGGTGCGGTCCACGCCGGCGACGACGGCGGCCAGCCCGGTGCCGT
The DNA here is from genome assembly GCF_001816085.1 of Micrococcus sp. HMSC31B01. NCBI lineage: Bacteria > Bacillati > Actinomycetota > Actinomycetes > Micrococcales > Micrococcaceae > Micrococcus > Micrococcus sp. HMSC31B01. The sequence goes on along the minus strand of NZ_KV825155.1, from coordinate 808 downwards.
GCACCCAGCTGCCCACGAGGTCGAGGCCGGGCACGTCCCGTGCCCAGTCGATCAGCGTGTCCGCCTTCGCGCGGTCGGGGCCGGCCTGCGGCGGGATGGAGCGGCGCCAGCGGGTGACGGTGCGGGCGACGACGTCCTCCTCCGCCAGCGGCACCCCGGTGAGAGTCGCCGTGTCCACGAGCGCCTGCGCGAGCAGCTCCTCGTCCGCGCTGCGATGGCCCAGGGCCTCGGGCCCGCCGCCCTGGCGGCCGTAGGACAGGCGCAGCACGTGGCGGTGGGGATGGCGGGCGACACCGTCCTCCTGCGGACGCGCGACGACCTCGCGCAGCCACGCCCACTTGGCGGTGACGTGGGTCAGGGCCTTGGCGGCCACGTCCGTCCCGGCGCCGACCAGCACTCCGGTGCCGCGTGGCGCGTCGTCCAGGCCCGCGGCCTCGACGACGAGCGTGGCCAGCGCGATGCCCTCGCCGAGGGCGGGGCCGGCGTCGGGGTCCAGGGCCTCGGCCGAGAGCGGGGCCAGCAGGTCCCAGGCGGTGACGCCGTCCACGGCCAGCACGACGCGGTCCACGTCGAGCCCGCGGACGACCTCGTCGTCCCGGTCCGAGATCTGGGCCCACCAGCCGCCGGTGGCGGGCACGCGGGACAGGGCGGCCACCCGGACACCGCGCAGGACGGTGGCCCCGTCCTCGCGCAGCGCCTCGACGAGCCGGCCGGTGAGGCGGACCATGCCGCCGTCCAGACCGGCCACGAGCGAGCCGGGGGTCCCGGTGGACCGCAGCGCGGCGACGCCCGCGGCCAGCCCTCCGTG
>NZ_KV825154.1:0-1226 GCF_001816085.1 Micrococcus sp. HMSC31B01 | reverse complement strand
ACGTCCGGACCGAATGAAGGGGGCGGCTCAACTCCTCCTCTTCCTGCCCCTCATGCTCGTGGCCACCGGCTGTTCCGGTCAGGAGGGACCGGGGCCGTCTAGCTCCCAATCCTCATCGTCCTCGCCTTCTTCGGCGGTGTCCCCGTCGCCCGCCGCCTCGGAGAGCCCCATGCAGCTGACGGCCACCGAGACGTGCGAACAGCTGGCAGGCAACCGCGGTGGTCTGGCGTTAGACGTCCTGGACTTCAGCGTGGACTTCTACATGGAAGACCTCGTCATGAGCGATAGGGATCGTCGCGTGGCGGGGTTGGTGGAGCAGGGCGATCAGCTGCGCGCGGTCGCCCATCCCAAGTATCACGACACCTTGGACCGTCTGATGGCCGAGCCTGAGGAGATCCAGCGCATTGTGAAGTCGGGCGGTGGCAGTTACACGATGCCAATGCAGGACATCGTGCAGTCTGTGACCGGTGCAGCCACCGACTGCTACCAGCCCGGTGAGGAACTCAACAGGTTCGTTGAGAACATGACGCCCATCATTAACCGCATCCCGGAGTATGCGGCGCTGGAGGTGGACGGCGCGTCCGGGGGCGCATCCTCCACGCCGGCTGCATCGTCGACCTCGACCCCTACTGCGGGGTCTGCTCCTGCATCGGAGCCCACGCCCACCCCTGAGCCCACGCCGACGCTCTCGGAGGAGACGGAAGCGGCAGCCGAGCATGAGGCCGGGGATGTGCCGATGGAGTACCAGTCGGCGCTTCGCAAGGCGTACAGCTACGAAGAGAACATGGACATGTCCAAGATGGGCATCTATGGCCAGCTGGTCTCCGAGTACGGTGAGCAGTTCTCACCGGAAGCGGCGCAGTACGCGATCGACAACATGACGGACGTGGACTGGAATGCCAATGCGCTGGCCAAAGCGAAGAGCTATCAGGAGATGATGGACATGTCGCCGTCTGCGATCTACGACCAACTGGTCTCGGAGTACGGCGAGGAGTTCACGCCCGACCAGGCGCAGTACGCGATCGACAACCTGTCCCAGTGACGCCCGGCCATGCCCGGCGCGTTGAATGAACGCGTCGGCAACGGTGTCGCCAGGTGGTCCACCCGCCGCCCGCATATTCTGGTCCTCCGCAGCCCGCGGAGGACCAGAATATGCGGGGCTGTCTTCCGCCTGACGCAGGGCCGGGGTGATCTCTTGGGCTGACCCCGTTTCGTAGGTCCAGTCG